>JAYTVF010000110.1:0-7050 GCA_043744155.1 Acidimicrobiia bacterium
TTCGAGTCGCTGTATCTCGGCAGCAGCGAAGGGGTCGGTGCCAAATTCTTCGAACGGTCTACCACGAAAGAGTGCCAGCGCAGTCGTGAGATGGGTGCAAGCCGGCCCCCATTCGGCCCGTTCGCACGCCAGGTGACCGGCTCGAAACAACCGAGCGGCAACGTCAGCGTCCAAGGCGTCCGAAGGCAGTACCAGACGGTAACCCTTGCCGTCGGTTCGGGTCTCGATGCATTCGGCGCCGGTCGATTCCCGAAAGAAGCGGCGAAGGTCGGCCGCGGCGTCATGCACGGCCCGGTCAGGTCGGCGAGGTGATCGCCCATCAAGCCAGAGTGCCTCGGCTATAGCCCCTACCGAGACGAAACGATTGACGTCCACGGCCAAGCGGGCGAGCAACCGGGCCGAGCGCGGTGGCCGGACGCCGTGCAGTACGCCATCGTCCCCCGCCACGGTGAGTGCTCCCAGCACACCGACGATCACGACAACACCATAGGTAACCTGTGTTGCAAAAGGGTTGCGGTTGGGCCTCGGGCGCTACGAGACCCGACGAAGCGGCGACCGAACGGCGACCGGACGGCGACCCAGGCAAGAGACGATGTGATACATCCCGTCAAGAAAGGTTCAAGAGATGTCACCGGTCGCCCAAACCCTTTCGTCAACAACATTGGTTGCCGATCTTGTCGATGGCCAACCCGAGGCCTTCGCTCGACTGGATGCTACCTATCGGCCAATGATCATCTCCATAGCCCGCCAATGTCGCCTGTCTCGCGACGATGCCGAAGACATCGCGCAAGAGACATTAATGATCGCGTATCGACGAATCGTCTCGCTCAGCGAACCCGCGGCATTGACGGGTTGGATCCGCACAACAGCGCTGCGCCAGTCGTGGCGGGTCAGCGACGCGCAACGCCGACAGCGAGAGCATCACCAACGCGCCATACGTCGCGACATCGTCGTCGAGATCGACGAGCGACTGATAGCCCACGAAACAGGCCAACGGGTGTTGGCCGCCATCAAAAGTCTCAGCGCCCGCGAGCGCCTGATCATCGAACTCACCGTCACGACCGATGCGCCGGTCGCATACGCCCAGGTGGCCAGTCGCGTGGGCTGTGCCATTGGTTCGGTCGGCGCGCTGCGTGGACGGGCACTGGCCCACTTGGCTCGCATCATGGATGAGATGGATAATCCCGCCGACGCCTCAAGCCACCATGCGCGCCAGCCGCTCGGCGGGCCTTCCCGCGATCACAATTTGCGGGTGGCGTAACGAGATCTCGACAAGGCGTCGACCGACAATCCAAGCACAAGGGCCCAAAATGGTGCACCGATGTGGAACAGGGTGAATCCACTGGCCGCGCACAGCAGTGCCACCGCCGCGCCGTCTCGACCAACGGGGTCGGAAAGGGCGGTGGCGGCCGATGATGAGATCGCGCCGAAGAGCGCCAGGCCGGTGACCGCCGCCACGAACTCTTTGGGGAGCACCGAAAAGATGCTCAAAAGGCTGACGCCAAACAAGCCGGCGAGCATGTAAAACCCGCCAGTCGCCAACCCGGCGAGGTAGCGGCGTTCGGGGTCGGCATGGGCGTCGGGTCCGGTGGCGATACCGGCGGTGATCGCCGACAGGTTGATCCCCGAGCTTCCGAGCGGGGCCGACACGACCGACAGAAGCCCCGTAACGAGGAAGACCTTCTCCATGTTCGGCTCGTATCCCGACTGGCGCAACACGGCGTACCCCGGCGCGTACTGGGACGACAGCACCAAGGCCAGCAGCGGCAACGCCAGGCCGGTCATCGCTCCCAGGCTGAATGTCGGCGCCGTGAAGCTCAGCTGTACGAATCGTAGACGGGGTGTCGTAGACGTCGTCAGGCCTAACAGGGTGCCAGCAGCAATGCCCACCAACGACGTCCACACGATGGCGAGGCGCGAACCTCGCACCCGGGCGATGAAGTACACAACCCCCATCGCCACAACCATGGCGGTGACTCGTGCTCGGGCAGGGTCACCGGGCAGCGCGGCAAAGTAGCCTGAACCAAACCGGAAGAGCACCCCTGCCAGCATTGCAGCCACGATGCCCGCCGGTAGCCGCGCCATCAGCCGCGAGAACGATTTGGTGACCGCGATAATCACGCAGGCCAGCGCGACCGCAAAGTAGGCACCGACCGCGTCCGAAAATCGGTACTCCTGCAGGGACGTGACGAGTAACACCGATCCAGCGCTACTGAAGGCGACGATGATTGGTTGTTTGGTCCACAATGACAACACGACGCCCGCGAATCCTGAACCAAACGACGTGGCGAAGACCCACCCATCGGTCTGCGACAGGGTGAGGTGAGCGTTCCGTGCGGCGATCTGCACGATGAGGAAGGGTCCCGAGTAGGCAACGAGCACCACCAAAAAACCGGCAACCACCGGAGGTATCACCCGTCGAAATCCACGGGTACTCGAGGTCTTGGCCATCTCACTCGGAATGCTCACCGTGCCAGTATCTTCCAACCCAAGGGCTACCCAAGCAATCCCTTCGGACGAACCCGGTCATCGATACCCGAGACGTGCATCGCCGTCTTGGCCCCACCCGCCGTCAACCGCTATCGCAAGGGCTGTGACCACCCATCCCCCATCTTGGAGCGTCGAGCGCTCATCATGGTTGCATGCCTGGAAGCGAGCACGACGACCGCCGCGTGGCGCGGATCGACACCCTGGTCTCCCAAGGTGACTGGGATGGATTGGAACGCCTTCGCCAGCAGTGCAAATCGCAGACCCCTACCATTGCGATGCCGGTCTCACCAGCGGCGCTGTGCGACTATCACCTGGTGTTGGGGGCTCCGGCCTCGGGTGCAGCCCGGGTGCTGAATGACCCCGCCCAAGAATCGCCGCTTGGCCCGCTTCCCGAGGTCGCGGCGTGCCGGCATACATGGGCCAGTCTCGGCCCACTCTTACGGGGGGTAGCGGCCGAGTTCGCTGGCGAGCGGGCCATTCGCGGCGACACAATTGTGCCGTCGTCACATCGTGGCGACGGCGACGCAGGCGTCCCCTTCTTGTTACAGCCATGGGAACCCAGCTACCAGCTCGCCGATTATCGCCAATACGACACCCGATTCCCGGCGCCAGCCGGTCCGGCATGGACCAGCTCACCTCAGCTTCCGCCACCAGGAGAAGCCATCGGTGATCCCCACGTCGTGGATGCCTTCGGCGAGCTCATGCGGGGCTGGCGATCAGGCGATGCCGGTCGCCCGACGATCGTGACGGTCGAAGGTGACCATTTGCATGCCATTGCAGCTCTCGGCCACATTCGTGTCGGGCTCGCCCCTATCCCCTTCGCCGAGGCGTTGCGATGGCTGGCGTGGGCGGGTGCGTCGGGTGGTCGGACCGGAAACCGACGAGGGGCATCGACCGGCCGAACGCTGGCATGGATGGCAGTGGCCAGCCTGGCCGGAGTCAGCGAAGACTGGCCCATCGAACCGGGCGAACTCGGCGAGATCGGCGCAGGCCTGCACTGGTTCTTGTGGAACGACCTCCACGCCGACGACTGGGTCTTGCGCATGGCCGTCCACGACGACATCGAAGAGCTCGGCTTCGCCATTTCCGCCGACATTTGTTGACGCACTTACCCGCTCGACCTCATACCGCCGGGACAGAACGGGCTTTGACACCGGTCGAAACGTAATGAGCGGGCTTTTTGAGTCCGCCGACCTAAATATTTCAGTTTGAGGCGATGTTAACGTCATCTCAAAGCGGGATCGCTCCAGCGTCCCAGGAAACTCTTGACTCGGAGCAAAACAGTGGCCCTCAATCAATCTGCAAGCATGCTTTTACTGGGCGATACACACGTTGGCCTTCGCGTACCGCTGGCGAACGAGCTGCGAAAAGCTGGCATTCGGGTCACTATTGCGACGCCACAAGGGACCACGATCGATTCGGGACATTCCGATATTGGTGTGGTTCCCTATCCGTTTGATGCCCGGCATCCGCTGAAGGCGGCGACCGCCATTCGGGCCTTGAGACGCTCCACCCAGAGTGATCTCGTGCATGCCTTCAGTACGACACCTGCGATGTTGGGCTCGCTATCGTCCTGGCTCGATCGGGACGGCACATACATCCGTACGGTGAACGGATTGGGTCGATCGTTCTGTACCCCGGGCGCCAAGGGTGCCGTCATGCGTGCCGCCTATACCCTCTCGCTGATGCTGCTCGACCAGCCCGTACAAGCGTCGGTATTCCAGAACAACGATGACAACCAGTGGTACGGCTCTGTACCCGTGCTTCGCAAACGCGATCACCGCGTCATTCTCGGTTCTGGTATCGACACCCAGGGTTTCGATCTCAGCGCGGTGTCCGACGAGCGACTCGAGCGGGCCAAGACCTTCCTCGGATCGCTCGGGCGACCAACGGCACTACTGGTCGGCCGTCACATGCGCACCAAGGGAGTCGATGATCTCGCCCAAGCGGCTGAGATCGCGTCAGGATTGACGACCGCACCAATGCTCTTCACCGTGGTTGGCCAAACAGAAACCGACCCACGCCTCGCCACGCAGGCCCAGAGCGCAAAGTTCGGCACCGTCGAATTCAAGCTCTTGCCCACCTGGTCGGACATGCCAGCGCTCTTCGCCGCCGCCGACGTCGTCGTGCTGCCGACCATCTATCGCGAGGGGATCCCCCGAGTCCTTCTCGAGGGTGCCGCGCTGTCCCGGCCGCTGGTCGCCTACGACGTGCCCGGCTGCCGGGAGATCGTCCAAAACGGTGCGAACGGGACGCTGCTGACTCCGGGTGACACGGTTGGGTTGGCGCAAACACTCACCACACTGCTCGAAGACCAGGACTGCCGGCGTCGCCAAGGCCAGTGTTCGCGCACCCTTATAGAAGAGACGTTTAGTGTGCAGATGATCGCCGCTCAGTACGCGGCACTGTACCGAGAACTGCTTGGCCGCCCGACGCCGCTCACCCTCGTGGCGTCCGCTCACGCTGGCTGACCCACCCGCAACCCAAGGGCAACCAGTAGACCGGCGCCGGCCTGAGGATGGTGCTTCCTGCCTGACCAGGCCTGGGCCGACCCAATTCGGCGCTCACAGACGGGCTCCCGAAAGCCCGTCTGTGAGGTCGCCGGGGCCGAATGACACGACCACGCGGTACTCAGCCGAGGCCGACGTGCCACTCCCACTGGCGGGCGAGACCCTCGGTGGGGTTCACTCTGGGCTGGTAGCCGAAGGCCTGGGTGGCTTTGTCGAACTGCGCAATCGTCACGCGTTGATCGCCTCGACGGGCGGCTCCGTGCACGACTCGGGGGGTGCGGCCAGACACCTTGCCGAGAATCTCGATCGCCTCGTTCACGGTGATGGCTACGCCGCCGCCGATGTTGAAGACCTCCCCTGCGGGCGCACCTGCCAATGCCTGAATAGTGCCACGCACGCAGTCATCGACAAAGGTGTTGGAACGCACCGCTCCCCCGTCGCCAAACACGCGAATCTCGGTGTCGGCCAGCAGCGCCCGACAAAAGATGTTGTAAGCCATGTCGGGGCGCTGCCGAGGGCCGTAGACGCTGAAGTACCGCAGGATCACCGCTTCGAGGCCGAGTTGAGACTCATAGGCCCGAACCAGATTTTCTGACGCGAGTTTGGTCACTCCGTAGGGCGACGCTGGTCGCAGTACCGCGGTTTCATCCCCAGTGGCATCGAGGCCGTAGACCGACGAGGTGGAAATCTGCACGAACCGAGCGCCCTGGCCTGCTTGGGTGACTGCCTCGAGCAGCTTCGCGGTAGCCACGATGTTGCACTGGCTGTACGCCGAGACATCGGTCCAACTGCGAACGAGACCGGGCATCGCCGCGAGGTGCAGAACTGCGCCGGCGCCATCGACCACGTCGGCGAGTTCATCATTGGCCAGGTCGCGCTCGAAGAAGGTGAAGTTCGGGTATTTGAGTGCACCACCGAGGTTGCGTTCTTTGACCGAACGGTCGTAGTAGGTCGTGAAACAGTCGACGCCACGAACCTGGTGCCCTTCCTCGACAAGCACCTCGCACAGTCGACTTCCGATGAAACCGGCAGCACCGGTCACGATGATGTTTTCAAACCGCCCGACAGCGAGCAGGGGGGGCAAGACTTCAGACATACGAACTCCGTTCGATCAGTTGCGATTTCTGCAGCAGGTGACGTTGGGTGACCTGCTTGGAAACCATCGGCACGTCGGGTACCGCCATCCAGATCAGAATCATCCAAAAAATCGGATGTCGGCCCTGATAGCCAAAAATCATGAACGTTGCGAGCCAGACCAGCATGCCCAGCTTCACCGGATCCTTGGCCCGCCAGTATCGGCGGCCGATGTAGACCAGAAGTGCGATCATCGAAAACATGGCCAGTACGCCACCACCGGTGGCAATGTCGAGAAAGCTGTTGTGGCATTCGGTCACGCCAGTGGGGGTGGACGCCGGTGTCGTCGGTCCGATACCGGTGAGCGGATACCGGAGAAAGATCGCGGCGCACTTGCCCCACAGCCGCTCTCGCTCTGAGCCCTGTCCGCTCTGGGATGTACTCAGGTTGTTGCCGGCCTGAAGGATCTTGTTCACCGAGACTAGGCCAGCCAGAATCACCAACCAGGCCCCGACGAGCAGCATGGCACCTCGCAATGTGCGACGCTTGTTCACCAACACGATCGCCAAAACCGAGGCCCCCGTCGCCAGGAGCGACACGCGGAACGCGTCACTGGCCGAGTAATAGCCCACCACCAGACTGAGCAGCACCATGAGGGCTTGACCGCTCTTGCGACGAGCCCGACGAAACTGGTCGAGACTCACGAAGAGCCCGCACCCCGCGATCATGGCCAACTGGTTGGGGTTGGTGGTGAGGCCTTGAAAACGGAAATAGGCCGTGTAGTCCCCGTCGAGCAGCAAAAGCCCGAGAAACGAATGTTGTCGGGTGCTGATCAAGTAGGCCAAGAAGTTCGGGCCGATAGCGAGCAGCGGCCACCACCTCGCCCACGTGGCCACAATGGCTGCCCGGTCCTCGTGATAGGTCAGCGCCATGGTGATCAGGCTCACCAAGGCGATCGCAGCGGTAAAGCGCACCG
>JAYTVF010000111.1:0-2178 GCA_043744155.1 Acidimicrobiia bacterium
GGTGGCCACGGTGTTCTCAGCTCTTGCTCCCGCACTACGGGCGAGCGGCATTCCGCCGGTCGCCGCCATCCGCAGCGCGGCACTCGACACGTCGGGAAACTCCAAAGCACGCGGTGCCCTCGGGGCGCTCGTCATCGCCGCTGGCGCCGCGCTTCTTGCACTGGGCCTGACCGTAAAGAGCAACGGCATTTTGTTCGCTGGTGCCTCGTTCCTGGCTGTCATCGTCGGTGTCGCCATCGTCGGCCCGGTGCTGGTGAAGCCGATTATCAGCGTGCTCGGCGCCCCGCTCCCCAGACTCCGTGGGATGGCGGGCACGCTCGCCCGTCAGAACGCCGTACGAAACCCTCGTCGAACGTCGTCAAGCTCGTTAGCCCTCACCATTGGGGTGGCTGTCGTGGCCTTCTTCCTGGTGGTCGGCGCTTCGATCAAGGCCAGCGTCAACCACCTCATCGACCGCCAGTTCACCGCCGACTACATCGTGCGATCCGCTGGCAGCGGTGGCCCGGGTGGTCTTTCCGCCGATCTGGCCCGGCAGGTCAGCACGGTGAAAGGCGTCGGTGAATCGACCGGACTGCGATTCGCCATCATGGCCCTCGACGGCAAGAGCACCCCGATCGTGGGTGCCGACCCGGCCACCGTCGGCAACCTGTTCGACTTCGGCAAGGTGAGCGGCAAGCTATCCGATCTGCAGGGTGACAGCATTGCGGTGCTCACCAAGACCGCTGTGAAGAAGGGATGGACCGTCGGCACCACCCTAAACGCATCACTCGAAACGGGACCGGTACCGCTGAAGGTGGTGGCGCTATTCGAGAAGAACGACGCCATCAACGCTCAATATCTGATGGGGCTTCCCACCATGACCGCCCGGGCTCCGTCCATCACCCAGGATGCCGCAGTCGTGCTCAAGCTGGCCTCGGGCGCCGATCAAAAAGCCGTCGGCCAGCAGCTCGACACCATCTTGAAAGGGTACCCGACGCTCACCTTGCAGGATCGGGCAGCCTTTAAAGCCAGCCAAGGTGGGCAGGTCAACCAGATCCTGGCGTTCGTCACCATCTTGTTGTTCCTCGCCATCATCATCGCCTTGGTCGGCATTGCGATCACCCTGTCGCTCTCGATTCTCGAACGGGTCAGAGAGCTCGGCGTGTTGCGAGCCGTTGGCCAACAACGAGCACAGACCCGCTCGACGGTGCGGTGGGAGTCGGTGCTCATCTCGGTACTCGGCACGGTGGTCGGGCTGGCGATCGGTACGGCCTTCGGGGCCGCCATCATCCGGGCAGCGCGAGACAGTGGTTTCAACACCATCTCGATCCCACCGATCCAGCTCCTCGCCGTGACCATTCTCGGCGCCCTCGCCGGCGTGGCCGCCAGCGTCTTTCCTGCCTACAAGGCGGCCAAGACCGACATCATGGCCGCCCTGGCCACCAGCTGATGCCGTGTTCCGGGTAGCCCTCAAAGGACTGCTGCAACGAAGAAGCCGACTGCTCGGCACGATGCTCGCCATCGTGCTGGGGGTCGGCTTCATTTCAGGCGTCTACGTTCTGACCGACACCCTGCAACGAACGTTCGACGATCTGTTCGGCAGCGTCTACGCCCACACCGATGCCGTCGTGCAACCCATCGTTGCCGGCGAGGAACGTTTGCGTAGCGCACCGATTCGCCTGCCGGTCGAGGCCCTCGCCACGGCACGATCCACTCCTGGGGTCGCCTACGCCAGTGGCTACATCCAGGCCTACGCTCAAGTGCTCGACACCCGCGGGGAACCCATCGGTGGGGACAACAAGCCAGCTTTCGGCACCAACTGGGAGACCGACGAGCGAGTGAATCCGTTCCGCATCGCGCAGGGCCGAGCCCCAACCGTCGCCGGTGAAATCGCCATCGACCGCACCACGGCCAAACTCGGCAAGATCACGATTGGTGATCGAGTCTCGGTGCTCACCAGCGGACCGGCGGCCACCTTTACCGTCGTCGGCATCAGCCGCTTCGGCACCGCCGATAGCGCGGCGGGCCTCAGTTCGGTCGGCTTTGCCGGCAACGCCGCCGAGGCTTTGCACGTGACACCTGGGTTCGACCAGATCCTGGTGGTCGCCCAGCCCGGCGTAACGCAGGACGAACTAGCGGCCCGCCTCGGCCGGTCGCTGTCCACCCCGAAGATCGAGGCCATCACCGGCACGGCGGCCG
>JAYTVF010000112.1:0-7039 GCA_043744155.1 Acidimicrobiia bacterium
TACCCGGTTTCACGGAACTACGCCAGTGCGCCCACGACGTTGAAAGTGGCATCGTTCGGGCCGGCGAACCAGGTGAAGACCGGCGCTACCACGATCGCGCTGCCGACTGCAGGCGCAACGGGAACCTTTGCCAGCGGCATCGCGCAGCCGAGCCAGGCCATACAGGTGCTTGGGCCGATCAATGGTCGAGGCACAGGAAACGGGTTCGACGCCATCGTGCCGATCAGTTTCGCCGGTACCTCGTTCGTGGTGCCGTTGATCTACCTCGCGACCTCCACTCTAAGCATCTTGGCGCCCTACGGCACGGCGACGGTTGCGGTGAGCTACGGCGGTACACCCTTGGCCGGTTCGCCCTTCACCGTTGCGGCCGGCACCTCGTTCCTAACGCCGAATTTCCCGTCGAACACGGTGGCCGCCGTCGTGACTTCGAACGTGCCGGTGTTGGTCTCGCACGTCAACACGGCCTCGTCGATGGCGGCAATCCCGCTGACGGCATCAACGAGCACGTGGTACGGGGTGCTCAATACTTGGGCTGATGCGGGGTTCAGCGCCGCCGGATCAGCCACGTTTCGTCTCTCTGACGGCACGTCCCAAACAGTCGTCGGAGCGGCGGGCGGCGACACCTACATCACCGGCAGCGGCACGGCGGGCGGTGCCGCCAACGAAGGGCTCGCCGTGACCGGCACCGTGCCGATCACTGCCTACGTCGACTCGGGTGATGCAGCCACCTTCCTTCCGGTCGGCGAACTCTCGTCGCAATATGTGCTGCCCTCGGCCGCCACGTACGTGTCGTTCAGCTGTCCAACCATCGGCACAGTCATCAAGATTGGCCTTACCCCGACACCGGCTACGGTGACGTGCACAACGACCGGTGCCGGACCGTTTCCCGCCGGCACGCCGGGAAAGGCCCTGTATACCGGTGTCGTCCCCGCGGGCACCATCATCCAGACGGTGGCACCATCGACGAATGCGTTCTACATGTTTTACGCCGATACCGGGAAGGAGACGAACGCCTGGGGACCCAAGCATGGACGACAGATGACCTATCCGGCACCGCTCCTGGCCCTTGGCTCCGAAGAAGTCAACGGGTTGAGCGGAACCTGGGAATCGCCCGTCATCAACACCGCGGTCACGGGTGTATTCGGCACAATCTCGTGGAACGCAACCTTGCCCGTGGGTACGACCTTGACTTTCAAGGTGGCCGTCGCCGCAAGTATCGCTGGGCCGTGGGCCTATGTCGGGCCTGATGGGACTGCCGCGACAAGCTACCTGGCCACCCCGGGCGCGCTTCCGTTCTCGTTCGATGGATTGTGCTGCCTGCGCGTCTTGGCGACCCTCACCTCATCGAGCATCGCCCTCACACCGCTCTTGAATGACCTCACGGTCGTCTACGGACTGCCGCAACTGAATCACGTGGCTGGCACTGCAAGCATCGTTTCGTTCAGCGCGCCGTCGGGTACGGCCACGACCGCATACCTTGTGCGGGTGAAGACGGCGTCTGCGGCGATGGTGGGTAGCACGGCGACCCTTCGTGAACTGGGCACGAGCGCCAATCTGAGCAACCTCACCTCAGCTACCGCGAGCTTCATGCCGGGGCCGGTGAGCCAAATCGTGGTCACCGCCGGTGTTGTGGTCACCAGCGTCGGCGCGGCGACGTCTTTGGACAACGTCACCAGTCGATCCATCGTGGTGACGGCTCAACCAATAGCCGCTGGCGTGACGAGCACCCTTCGTTCGACGCTTACCCTCGATGTCGGCACATCGGGAGGCTCGCCCCTCATCGAGAACGACCTTGATCTGCGAGTAATCTCATGACGACGCCCTGGCCGCAGCCCGATCCGAAGTCCGCCACAAAGTCACCGCTGCACCCCGTCGGTTGGACGGTCGGTCATAACACCGCAGCGCCGCCGATCGGGTCGCCGCCATGGATCGTGGTCGAGGAGATAGCCGACGACATCTCGATCGACGCTGATTCGTTGGAGTCGCCACTCGATTTTCGTCAATTCCGCAGCACAGGCGTGACCGCGGCGGTATTGGCGGCCTCGGTGCGTATGGCAGCGTTCTTCGTGCTGGCCGGACGCCATCACCATCGGATCGTGATCAGATATTTTCTCGACCAGGTTCCGTATCCGGCAGTGCTGGCGAATAGAACCAATTTCGCCACCCTGGTATCGCAGTCGACTCTCGTTGCCGCTGCCGTCATGTTGGCAGTGTTCGTCGTAGCTGCTTTTCGACACATGAAGCGAAATCAAGCGGTGACCGGTTGGTTCATCGGCATTATCAGCTGCGCTGAGATGCTGGTCGTTGACATCGTGCGGCACGTTCTTTCGCCCCCCGTCGTCGTCCTCGCTACGGTGCTCTGGACGCTGTGGCCCATCGTGCTCGGGGTCGTCGTCCTCGCAATCCTGCGGCCAAGCTCGCCGCGGGTTGTCAAGCCAGACACAAGCGATGATCAAGAATCCTCTGGATCAGTCGCCGACGCTTGAAAAGTACGGGGGCAGGCCGAAGAAACCGGTAGCGGCTCATCCCCCCACCCGTCGCCGCCTCACGAGGAGAGCACAAACACGTGTCCACATCCACCATTCGTCGTCGGGTCAGTCGCCGCACGGCTGTCGCCACCGTTGCACTGATGTCGATCGCCGTTCCAGCGGGCGCCAGCGTGCTGATTCAGAACTTCATCGTTGCCAACGTGACCGGAAAGGCCCCCTGCTTTGTCAAGATCGGCGGCACAGACTCCACCACTTACGGCACGCCGGCCGCCCTCGCTGGTGCCGGGCCCTACGTCAAGGTTGACACCACCCCGACCCTGAGCGCTGGCGGCGTGAGCCTCATCAACGAGACCATCGACATCCGAGGCTTCGCCGGTGACCGCACTAAGTACACCGACGTCATCCGCTACCAGAACACCTGCACCGTGCCGGTGACGGTGCGCCTGGTCGCGGAAGCCGATCCCGCTGGTGGCGTCGTCACCTCGGCGGGCTGGAACGATATGGTCGTGCGTGGCTTTCTCTCCAAGGTTGCCGCGCCGGTCGCGTCGACCTCGTTGGAAACCGACGCCGTCAACTGGGATCAGCAGTTCTCGATCAGCTCTGTTGGTGCGGTAACGGCCTCGGGGTCGGCCATCACGATCGCTTCGGGCGCCGAACTGCAGGGTGCGTTCAGCGTCGATGTCACCAAGGGTGCCACCACGACCCGAACCTTCCGGTTTACCGCCACCGCCACTGCCTAGCCTCCCACAAAGGGCAACGGTGAAGGGCCCGGGCCTCCCCGGGCCCTTTCCCGTTTTGCCGACATCACCCGACGGCGGGAATCTCCACCGGCGTCGTGAACCAGTATCAGGCCGATAGCGTCTCAGTGGTCGGTCGAGTCCGGCCCCTGGTAGACGGAGTGGCATGCAGCACCTGGACGAAGGCCGACGGAACAACCTTCGGCGCATGAAGATGGTCGCGTTGGCGCTGCTGGGCGCGGCTGCGGTGGTGTTTGTCGTCGCCCGGGTTCTCGAAAAGGCGCATCCCTGGCTGGGGTACGTTCGAGCTACGGCCGAGGCAGCCATGGTGGGAGCGTTCGCGGATTGGTTCGCGGTGACCGCTCTCTTTCGGCACCCGCTCGGACTACCGATCCCTCACACCGCCATCATTTCGACCCGCAAGGATCAGATCGGTGAAAGCCTCGGTGAATTCATCCAAGAGAATTTCCT
Source organism: Acidimicrobiia bacterium (assembly GCA_043744155.1). GTDB lineage: Bacteria > Actinomycetota > Acidimicrobiia > Acidimicrobiales > Ilumatobacteraceae > JANMCE01. The sequence goes on from JAYTVF010000112.1 coordinate 3,698, forward strand.
GTCCGATGCAGCAGTGGCCGAAAAGCTCCGGGGCGCCAAGATCGCCGAACGGGGCTCGCTATGGCTGAGCCAGCAGACCAACGCCAAGCGGGTCGCCGCACAAATCGCAAAGGCAGTAAGCGGGCTCGTTGAGGTGCTCAGCGACGCCGATGTGCAAGAGATGCTCGACGATGCCATCGTGAATCGGGTGCGGGCCGTGCCGATGGCACCACTGGCCGGGCGGGCGCTTGACGTCATGACCGAATCCGGTCGGCACCACGAGCTCTTCGAAACGGCCTTGCGGGGGGTGAACAACCTGATGGCTGACCAACGCGACACCTTTCGGCAAAGATTGGCTACCGAGTCGCCCTGGTGGGTACCCGAATCGATCGATGATCGCATCTTCGACAAAATTTTCGTCGGTGTGCAGGCCTTTCTGGCCGATGTTCTGGCCGATTCCAACCACGAACTGCGGCGATACGTCGATGATCGCCTTCGTAGTCTGGTGGACGACCTGAAGACCTCGCCCGAGATGGCCCTTCGAGCTGAGGAGTTGAAAGAGGAGTTCCTCGATCACCCGGCCGTGCGAACGTGGACGGCGTCGCTGTGGACTGATCTCAAGGCCCTCATCGTTGCTCAAGCCGACGATTCCGACTCTGACATGCATGCCCGAATCGCGCAGACGCTGCAACGTTCTGCTGGCTCGGTGCATGCCGATCCCGCACTACAGGCCAAGGTCGACGACTGGGCCACGGGAGCGGTCACCTACGTGGTGCAGCAGTACCGCCATGAAGTCGGAAATCTCATCAGTTCGACCGTGCGCACCTGGGACCCGCAGGACACCAGCGACCGAATTGAGCTACAGATCGGCCGGGACCTGCAGTTCATACGCATCAATGGCACGTTGGTCGGCGGGCTCGTGGGATTGGTGATCTATACCGTCAGTCGGTTCTTAGGCTGATGGCGTTGAGCCGTGCAGTGACGGCAAGTGAGTGCAACATCACCTGCATCACCAAGGCGAACAGCACGATGGCGCCGCACCCAAGCGCGGTGAACAGGCCGAGACGGCTGTCCTGATCGACCAACGACAGGCGGGCGTCGCGCATCAGCCCCGGCAGTTCGGCAGCGGCGCGCGCCGCTCGGTCGAGGTCTGGCTGGGCTGCGATCAATTCGGCCTGGGTAGCCAGCGTGCTTTCGTGCAGGGCATCGAAGGTGGCCTTGCTCTGCTTCAAATCCTCGGCGGCCTGTCGGACACTGCCGGCAAACGGGGCCACGACGTCGACCACCTGACCGACGGTGCCCGTCAGGCGTGAGAGGGTTTCGATGGTCTGGGCTGAGTCGTTCAAGCCGGTGCCCAACGTTTTGGTCATGCCGGTCAACCGCTGCGCCATCACGGCCAGGTCTTGAACTTGGGGCTCGGCGGCTGCTACCGACTCCCTCGCCTGGCGCAGCGTGATGCGGGTGGCATCGAGCCCGACGATCAGCGCGGCGCAGGCCAGGACGGTTGCCGCTAGCAGCACAAGCTGGCCGAGCCGGCACAGGGTCGCGATGCGGCGGGCACGGGCCGACGGTGATCGGGTCACGCCGTTACCGGGCACAGCACGACGTTGTCGATAAGGCGGACATCGCCGATCCATATCGCCACGGCCAAAAGCGTTGGACCGTTGAGGAAGTAGACGGGCGCCAGGGTGTCGGGGTCACGTACGTCGATGTACTCGACCCGGGCCATCGGCTGATGGCCGATCTCTTGAGCGAAGATTCCGGCCACGGTCGCTGCCGCTCTTTCGCCGTCGGCTACCGCCCGTGTGGCGGCCCGAATGGCGTCGGGCACGCACTTCGCGGCGAAACGCTCGGCCCGAGACAGGCGTGCGTTACGGCTCGACATGGCCAGACCATCGTCCTCTCGGACTGTTGGCACCTCGACGATGTCGATCCCGGTGTCGAGGTCGCGGGCCATGCGTCGAATAATGGCCAGTTGCTGGAAGTCTTTCTGGCCAAAGACCGCTACGTGCGGTTTGGCGGCATTGAAGAGCTTAGTGACGACTGTTGTGACGCCCTTGAAGTGCCCGGGCCGACCCGCGCCGCACAGCGGATCTGCCAATGGTCCGGGGATGACGTAGGTCTCGTAGCCATCGGGGTACATCATGTCGGCGGTGGGCAGGTATAGACCGTGCACGCCCGCAGCCGCGCACGTCACCGCATCGTCGTCAAGCGTTCGCGGGTACTTGGCGTAGTCGTCAGTACGGTTGAACTGAATAGGGTTCACGAAAATGCTGACGACCACCCGGTCGGCGTGCTCGTGAGCAACCGCGATGAGGCGCAGGTGACCGACATGCAGGGCTCCCATCGTCGGCACGATCGCGATGCGATGGCCGGCTAATCGCTGTTCGTCGGCCCAGACATGCATGGCGCCGGGCGTAAGGAAGCGGCGCATCACTTGTAGGCGTGGGCTTCGTCGGGGAAGACGCCGTCTTTCACTTCCTGCACATAGGCACCGACCGCGTCGAGGGTGGCCGCCTTTAGGTCACCGTACTTTTTGGTGAACCGAAGGGCCAGTTCCGACAGGCCGAGTACGTCATGCAGCACCAATACCTGCCCGTCACAATACGGGCCTGCGCCGATACCGATACTGGGGATATCGAGAATTGCCGTTATCTCTTGGGCTAGTCCGAATGGTATGCCCTCCAGCACGACAGCCATGGCCCCGGCGCCTTGCACGGCCTTGGCATCCTCGATGATCTGCTCACGGCTGCTCATCCCAGCCGGAGTGGCCTTGCCCGATGCCGAAGCGCGTCGGCCCTGCACCTTATGGCCGCCCATACGGTGGTAGCTCTGTGGCGTGAGCCCGATATGTCCCATAACCGGGATGTCGACGCGGGCGATGGCTTCGATGGTGGCGGCCATGTTGACGCCACCTTCCAATTTCACTACCTCGACTCGTCCCTCCTTGATGAGACGGATCGAGTTCTCGAGCGCTTGTTGCGGGCTCACCTGATACGAACCGAACGGCAGATCGCCCACCAGCAGAGGTCGATGCAGCCGCCGCGCCACAGTGCGGCAGTGATACACCATCTGATCCATGGTGACCGGAAGTGTATTGGGCAGCCCCTGTACCACCATCCCCATCGAGTCGCCTACCAGGACGGTGTCGATTTCTGACTCGTCGAGCAGCCCGGCGAAGGTTGCTTCGTAGCAGGTGATCATGGATATTTTTTCGCCCCGATCCTTCATGGCAGCGAGGCTAGGAACCGTAACCTTGTTCTTGACGTCCACGGAGGAGAACTTAGCCCCGATCCATCGATTTGGTTGAGTGGATCGGGTGGTCGAGATCGCCACGAGATCACCGCACATACGGGAGCGGCA
>JAYTVF010000113.1:0-2167 GCA_043744155.1 Acidimicrobiia bacterium
CGTCGATGCTCCGACCTCTCTGATCCGGCCGGACGAAGCGTTGCTGACCCACTGGCGCCGTCCGGAACTCTTCGTCAGTCAAACCTGTGGCTACCCCTACGCCGCCGCTCTCCGTCCGTCGGTTACCACCTTTGGTACGTTCGCTTATGAAATCCCGGAGGAGCTGCGGCCGGGCTTCTACCGATCAGTCATCGTGGCCCGCGTAAGCGACCACCGCGTGGGCGCCGACGTTGCACCGGGGGATCTTCGCGCCTTCAACGGTGCCACCGTGGCGATCAACGCCACGGACTCGCTGTCAGGCTGCGTCAGTCTTGGCGCGGCGTTGGTCAACGGCGGCGTAACCCAGGTCAGCAACGTCGTGGTGAGTGGCGGCCATGCCAATACTTTGACCGTCCTCCAACGCGGCGAGGCCGATATCGCGGCAATTGACGCCGTCACCTTCGCCCTTCTTGGAGATGTCCGCCCCGCCGCGCTCGGCGGGATCACAATCATCGGCCGTGGCCCCACGATCCCCTGCCTTCCGCTCATTACGAGAAGCTCTGCCCACATACCGATTCTGCAGAATGCCCTCGTCTCCGCGCTCACGAATCTGCGTGAAGAATCACCCGAGGTACTACGCGCGCTCCGCATCGTCGACGTGGTGTTCCCGCACGAGGATGAGTACACCGCAACGCTGGCCCTGGGCGATACGGCAGCGACACTGCTGCCCGTCAGCATCTGAATCGAACTGGGAAAATACTGGTAATCTTTTCCCAATGGAAGTCACCGTTGACCAGGTGGGTCGAATCCTTGTCCCGAAAGCGCTTCGGACTCGTCTCGGAATTGAGCCAGGTTCGGTCGTGGACCTCTCCGAATACGGGACTGGCTTGCAGCTCACGCCGGCTGGTCGTACGGCCCGAATCGAGCATGAAAACGGCAAGCTTGTTGCTGTGTCGGGCACGCCAATCTCCGATGAGGAGATGTTCGCAGCGATCGACGCCGGGCGGCGATGACGAGATATGCCGTTGACACCAGCGTGGCGATTCCGTTGGTACTCAAGGATCATCTGGCCCACGCTGCAACAACTGCTCTAATTGGAGATCGCCAACTCTTTCTTGCAGGGCATGCCGCCTACGAGACCTTCTCCACCATGACACGCCTGCCGGGGGACAACCGGGTCGCACCAGACGACGCGATCGCCATCCTGAACGACCGCTTCCTCGGAGTACTCCTCCTGTCGGACGAGCCGCTGGTTGTTCTCGATCGTTTCGCACAAAAGGGCATAGCGGGTGGCGCGGTGTACGACGCGCTCGTTGCCGAATCAGCGCGTGCCAATCACGACATCGTCCTACTGTCAAGAGATCTCCGAGCGGCGAACACTTACGCCCGGATAGGTGTGAGCGTCGAGATGCTGTCCACTACCTAGCGGCGGCGAGCGGTCCCGACACAGCACGTCGGCGCCACGCTTCGGTGGCTTCCACTTCGTTGAACGTGAAGAGATGCAATGCCGTGATGCCGAGGCGGTCGGCATCGGGCTCCAGTGGACCGACGAGTGACATCGGGTCGTAGCCACCGGGGGCCAGCAGCTTGCCCATCGTGGAACGGTTCTTCTTCAAGTATCGCAACGATGCCCCGATACCGAGGCGCGCCCCCATCGTCATAAGCCGAGTGCGGTCGATCACACCGGGTACGCCGAGATGCACGGGGGATTTCAGCCCGGCTGACCGCTCGTCCTCCAACCACGTCCTCAACAGGGAAACATCGAAACACATCTGTGTACTTACGAATGACTTTAGACCGGCGGAAAGCACGAGCGCTTCCTTGGCGTGCGTGGCCTCGTGCAGCACGGCACGATCAATCAGCGCATGTCCGTCCGGGTACGCAGTGAATCCAATCGTCTCCAAACCGTGGGCGGTTTCGAGCAATGCCCTCATGAACCCAAGGCCATCGGTGAACGGTCCGAGAGGCTTCTCCTGATCTCCGCCGATGACAAACAACTGGCGGACACCATGTTGGCGGCACCATCCAGCGATCCGCGAAACATGAGCGTCGCTGGCGACCATCCGGGCGGCAATGTGCGGAACGGGAGTATGCCCGGCGGCGAGAACCCTTTCGCTCAGCTCCAGCGTGGCGTCGATCCCCTTCACCGGTGAGCACGTGACCGAGACGTGCGACGAAGGAGGCAACG
>JAYTVF010000114.1:0-2143 GCA_043744155.1 Acidimicrobiia bacterium
GCGAGGTCACCGGCGACTGCCGGATTGTCGGCCAGCAGTGATCGGTAGATGCCCACTGCTTCCACAGTCGACTCCAACGCTTCGGCGGCGCGAGCCAACGCGCCATACACGACGCCAAGGTTCGTCAATGCCTTGGCGAGGTCGCCGATGACTGCCGGATTGTCAGCAGCGAGTGATCGGTAAAGATCCACGGACTCCACCGCCGGGCTCAAGGCCTCGTGCGGTCGACCCAACTTGGTGCACACCAGTCCGAGATTGTTCAATGCCCTGGCGAGGTCGCCGACGACTGCCGGGTCGTCAGCCACCCGACCCCGGTAGAGGCTCACGGCCTCCTGGGTCGGGCCAGTCGCCTCGCGAACTCGACCCAACTCGCCGTAGAAGATGCCGAGGTTGCTCAACGCTCCAGCGAGATCGCCGAGCAACGCCGGATCGTCGGCCGCCAGTGGCCGCAAGACGCCCACTGCTTCAATCGTCGCAGCCACGGCCTCGCTGGGCATCCTCAATTCGCTGTACAAGCCGCCGAGGTTCGACAGCGATCCAGCAAACTCGCCGAGCAACGCCGGCTCGTCGCCGACACGTCGCCTGTAGGTCTCGACGGCTTGCAACGCAGCGTCGACCCCGTCTCGCAGTCGCCGCGACTCGCTGTTCAAGCCGCCGAGGTTTGTCATCTCCTCGACCCCGGCCCATTCCCCAACCGCCCAAACCCCGAGCCGCCAGAGCACTCATCGCTGCTCCCCGCATCTTCGACGGCGCTGATCGCCCCAACACCGAACGCGCCACAGCCCACGCCAACACACAACCGCGGAACACGAGGAGCACCCAATCGAGACACCTCTTCCTTCTCTGACAAACAGAGCCCGCTCCAAGGTGCCCTGATACAAGTTGTTGGGGCCCGACACACCAGCGCCGACTTCGTCGCCTTCTTGAACAAGGTCAACCGCAACGTCCCCAACGAGCTCGACGTGCACATCATCTTGGACAACCTCTCGGCCCACAAGACCCCCACCGTGCAACGCTGTCTGCTGCGCCACCGGTTCCACCTCCACTTCACCCCGACCTACGGTCTTGGATGAACCTCGTCGAACGATGGTTCTCCGCGCTGACCACCAAAAAGATGCAACGCTCCGCGCACCGCAACGTCAACGAACTCGCCGCCGACATCCAAGCCTGGGCCGCAGCCTGGAACCAGAACCCCACCCCGTTCGTCTGGCACAAAACCGTCGAACAGATCCTCGAACGACTCGCCGACTCCTGCACCGCCATCAACCGACAAGCCACCACATGAACCACACCACTTTCACAGCGCTTCAACCTTCCAGGAAACCAGCTCTAGGTGCGTTCGGTCCGGACCGTGCGCTGGACGTACCGACCTCCTGCATCGTCATGAGGTAGACCCTGCGGCTCAGTCATCTTTGTCGACAGGCTGGCGACAGATGGCCGTCAGGCATAGCCCGACCGCGAGGCAGACGGCGACTGCGCCCAGCCAGACGCCGAGCAGCTCCCAGTCCACTCCACGCGAGCCGGGGTGGCGGAAGTCGAAGGCATTGGCGGCGTACAACCCGACCCCGAGCAACACGACAGTGACTGTCACGGTGACGTGCTCGCAGGTGTTGGCCAGGCTGCGGCCGCTAGCGAGGTGTTGCCGGTCGCGCATCGGGACTCCACGGTCGCCGTGACACAATGTGGCGACACCATTTCTCGAGGAACAGCGTGCGGCGGGCCCGATCCGCCCTCGTTCACGCGAGTCTATGCACGCTCGTTGGGCCGTGCCGTCACCGCATGTGTCGGCATCGACGGCCGCGGGAAGATCCTTCGAGTCACTACAACCTCGGAGGGTCTACAACCTGGCGTCGGGGGTTCAGCCGGTGGAGGATGGTTCGGGACCGCATAGCCGTGGGTCGGTCAGGACCGTGCGCTGATCCTTCTTTCGAGCACATGACGGGCGTCAGCACGGGTCGTCGAGTTCCAGTGTCCAAGTCTCCCCAAGCACTGCTGCTGTCTTGGTCAGCACCCGAGTACGTGCTGCCTGCTCGGTCCAATCCGCGACTTCCACGTCAATGCACAACCAGGATTGCCCGATTGCGTATCCCGAGATGGTGCCGCCGACATCGCTGCAGAACAGCAGCATCGCCATTACCGCCCC
>JAYTVF010000115.1:0-2136 GCA_043744155.1 Acidimicrobiia bacterium
ATGGCCCGCCAGCGCAACCGCGCCGCACGGTCACACGGCCCCGACGACCTTCGCACAGACGCCCGCGAGCGGGCGCTCATCTTGTTGTACGAGGCGGAGTCGAAGGGTATCGCTCCCAGCCAGGTGCTGGCCGCGCAGATCTCTCCGGCCGACGAACTCACCACGCTGCTCGTGGAGGGTGTCGAAGCTAACCGCGTGCAACTGGACGAGGTGATTTCCGCCCACTCGAAGGGCTGGACGCTGCAACGCATGCCAACACTCGACCGCAACGTGCTGCGCATCGCGTCGTTTGAACTGATGTCTCGTCCGGATGTGCCGGTGGCAGTGGTGCTCGACGAGGCCGTGGAGTTGGCAAAGAGATTCAGCACGGACGATTCAGGTCGTTTCGTCAACGGCGTCTTGTCTGCCGTGGTCCCGGTGTTGCGCGCCGAGTGACCAATGGTCGACGAACCTGACCCTGCCGGCGCACCGAATCGCTTGATGGCCTTTGCCGGCGTGGCTGCGACAGTGGCTGTCGGACGAGCCAAGCGGATTACCGGTTGGCAGGCGCTGTTTGCGGGAATCTTGTTCCTGTATGTGGTGTACTTCACGAAGACCACCATCGAGGTGCACCAGGGTCTTGGCACCTCTAGCTACGACGTGGGGCTCTATGAGCAGGGCGTCTGGCTGCTGGGCCAAGGAAAGGCTCCGTTTGTCACCCTGATGGGTCGCAACATGTTCGGCGACCATGCCTCGCTGGTCTTGCTGTTCGTTGCGCCGATCTACCGACTGTTCCCGTCTGCCAGCACGCTGTTCTTCTTGCAGAGTCTGTTCATCGCGCTGGGCGCAGTGCCCGTCTTCCTTGCGGCGCGCAAGCGACTGGCCAGCGAAGGTATGGCCGTCGTGCTGGCGGCCTGCTTCTTACTTCACCCTGCCGTGGGCTGGTCGAATCGTGAGAACTTCCACCCCGACAGCTTCGTCGCGTTCTTCCTTGGGATGGCCATCTATGGTGCCCTCGAACGCAAGTGGCGGCTCTATTGGGTGTTCGTGATTCTGACCATCTTGGTGAAGGAAGACGTAGTGCTGGTGCTGCTTCCGTTGGGTATCTGGGTAGCGATGAAACGCGATCGTCGCATTGGCGTGGCCACGATGGCAGCGACCGTCGGCGCCACCATGCTGGGCATGTTCGTCATCATGCGCTCACTGATCGGCGTGCCGACTCGAAACGGATGGCGAATTCCCTTCGGAGGGCCGGGAGGATTGATCCGCGAAGCCATCGAACGGCCCGGCAATGTGATTGAGCACTTCCGCAGTGACAATCGTCCGTTCTATTTCTGGCAGATGACCTTTCCGGTGGCGTTTGTGTTCGCCCGCCGTCCAAGCCTGGCTGCAGTGAGCTTGCTGGTCATCGGTACCAATATGTTGAGCACCTTTTGGTACCAGTACCACCTGGAGTACCACTATTCGTTGATCGCTGTGCCGGGCATCATCCTTGGCACCGTGTACGCACTCGAAGTCGTCGGCCGTCTGTGGCGGCGAAGGCTGGTGGGCTTGGTCGGCCTCACCTCGCTATGGGCGTGCCTGATGTGGGGAGTTGTGCCGCTGGGCAGCATCCTCACGCCCGGGGCCGACGACCCAATCGGGCGTGCGCAGCCGTATTACTGGCCGGAAGATCACCCGGTTGCCGTCGCCGCCCGGGAGATCTTCGACGACGTTCCGGCCGACGCGTCGGTGGCTGCATATCATGCGCTGACGCCGCACCTTGCCGAACGACAGTTGATCTACCAGTTTCCAAATCCGTTCCGTGTGGTGCTCTACGGCGTCGACACCTCACAGGAGCAGGCACGAGCCTGCCTGCCGACGGCGAATGATCTTGAATACGTGATGCTGCAGACCACCGTGCCCGACGACCTGAAAGCGGACTGGGCCGCGGTGTCGCGCGACTTCGAGGTCGCCGATCAGAACCAATACTGGACGCTGTACCATCGAGTTCGACACGATGTTCGGTGTGTGCTGACCGAAGGTGACCGATACCCGCATCTCGTCGCCTCCGTCGGCTAGCCTGCACTCCCGACCGTGAAGCGGGTCCTGTGAGGCCCGTACGGCAGGAGCAGAGTATGTGTCGCCGATTTCGACGTGCCGGAATGCCGTCATCCC
>JAYTVF010000116.1:0-2134 GCA_043744155.1 Acidimicrobiia bacterium
GGCCTTGGCACGCTCAAGCAGTGGATCGATTCGGTATGACAACCGCGAACATCGTCGTGACGGGCCGCATCCCCCAGGCCGGGCTGGCAGTACTGCACACGGCGGGCGCCGTTGAAGCCTGGACGTCTGACACCGTCGCCACCGTCGCGGAGGTGCATGCAGCCGTGCACGGCGCCGTGGCAGCGGTCACCCTACTGACGACCAAGGTCGACGACGCCTTCCTCGACGCGGCCGGACCGCAGCTGCGCCTCGTGGCCAATGTGGCCGTCGGCTACAACAACATCGATGTCGCCGCCTGCGCCAAGCGGGGAGTCATCGTCACCAACACCCCCGGTGTACTCACCGATGCCACCGCCGACATCGCCATCTCACTGGTGCTGATGACGACACGACGCCTGGGTGAGGGGGAGCGCATCATTCGGTCAGGCGCGGCCTGGCAATGGGGCATGTTTTATCTGCTCGGCACCAGTATCCAGGGTCGCCAATTGGGCATTGTCGGCATGGGCGACATCGGTCAGGCCATGGCCAGGCGAGCTCGGGCGTTCGGTATGCGTATCGCCTACACCAACCGAAATCGTGTTGGTGACGCGCTGGAAGCCGAACTCGACGCCACGTATCTTTCGCTCGATGAACTGCTGGCCACCTCAGACGTGGTGTCGGTGAACTGTCCATTCTCGCCAGCTACCCACCATCTGATCGACGCAACCGCCCTGGCCAAGATGCAGCCCCACGCCATCTTGATCAACACTGCTCGTGGCCCGATTGTCGACGAAGCGGCACTGGCCGCTGCGCTTCATGCAGGCACCATCGCTGGCGCTGGCCTCGACGTGTTCGAGCATGAACCGGCCGTTCACCCCGATCTGTTGACCTGTGAGAACGCCGTGTTGATCCCGCATCTCGGGTCGGCCACGGTCGAAACACGCGATGCCATGGCCGTTCTGGCCGCGCGGAATGTGGCCGCGGTTTTGCAGGGCCAGCCGCCCATCACCCCGATCAGTTAGCGCCCGCCGGGCGATAATCGTTGTTTGCAGCCTTCGGTCGTCACTCACGACCGAGGGCCTCGCGAACAAGTCAGCTCGGGCGACGAAGCAGCCGGAGCAGAAATGCCCAGAAGCCGATTTTCTCGAGTAGCGGGTTCATTGCGCCCCACGTGATGCAGTAGTTCGAGTCGAAGGGCGCGCTGTGGTGCACCTGGTGGTGGTCGATGGTCAACACCAGATGCCAACGCTGCAACATGTTCACGATGGCTGGCCGGGTCGTCGTATGCGCCCACTTGTGCAGTTGGTTCGTCAACATGGTGAAGAACAAAAGGGCGACCAAGAACACCCCGAGGTAGGGGTGACCGCTGACATCCAGCAGGAAGAAGACGGGGAGAAGTACTGGCAGACACGCGAAGCAATTGTCGGCGTTGACGGCCACTGCGTCACCCAAGGTCATGGCCTTGGGGTCATCATGATGATCTCGGAAGGGCTTGATGAACTTCTGGCCGATAAGGGGCGTCGACGGCGTTCCGATGTTGTCGAACAAGAAGTGCACAAGTCCCGACAGGAAATCGGCCACCCCAAATCCGAGCACGAAGGCGCCAAGCGCGGCGAGCGCGGTTGTCAACGAGAAACGGTGCAGCACTTCGCTCACCACCCGTCGACCAAAGAGCCCGCTGAACACGAAGAAGACCGCCAACGACACCACCTCGAGCACGCGATGGCCGGTCGGGTAGTCGTAGGTACCCAGCCAGGTGTGCTTCATCACAGGGGTGGCATGCGTGGACATCAGTGATCGGAGATTACGGCGTGGATCAGCCACACAAGAAGTCAGACCCGAGCAACGGTGCCGCTTTCAAACGTAAATCTGCCCACTCCTGGATGGAAGATGGGCCTTTCCTAACCCTTTGCGTGTCTTGCGCTTAAGTAGCGACCTCCAGACTGAGGACGTACCCATATCGGGTCGGCGGAACCCTTAGGAGCCCATCATGTCCATCATGTCCATCACTTCCCAGACCAAACGACTGCTGACAGCGGCAATGATCACCGGAGCCGTGCTCGGCACAGCCGGTATCGCTGGAGCCGCCACCGGGCACTTCTCCCCATTCGTACCGTCGAAGCCTTCCGTCGTGGTCGTGCCGGCCTCACCGTCG
>JAYTVF010000117.1:0-2110 GCA_043744155.1 Acidimicrobiia bacterium
ACGCGGTCGAAACGGCGTGATGCGTGAGGGTAAGCATCTTCACCCCGCCTGACAGCGAGGCGTGCTCTAGCAGCGAGCCACCCCAGCGCACACGCATGACCTCCCAGGCATCACCCGTGGCGTTGATTTCCAACGCGTTGGCCAAAAACGCCACGTCGAGGCGGGCCGCGGCCTGGGCCAGAACCTCGTTGCCCCGATCCGTACCGGTGGCGAGAACCACCGCCGGTGACAGCACGCGCACCGCCTGGGCGAGGCTTTCGCCCCAGGTCTCGGGACCATAATCGGCAAGCAACTCGTGGTGGGCTTGATGCACGGCAGCGACACCGTGGTCACCCAACGCTCCCGCGATGCCATCAGCGACCACGCCGATCGTGAGGGCGTGGAGCTCAATGCCCACGGACGCGGCCAAGGCTCGCCCGAAAGTGAGGGCCTCGCCACTGGCCGGGGAGAGTACGCCCCGATCGTGTTCAATGACGACAAGCAACATCACAACACCCCGATTTCCTGCAGCATGTCAACGACGGCCGCGGCCGCTTCAGGTCCCGACCCGAGGATCACGGTCTTGCTGGCCTGCTCGGCCGCTGGCTGCAGACGAACCATCTGCTGGCCGCCGGGTTCGGCGGCAGGAACGTGCTGAGCGACGGCGACCTTCTTCGAGTTGAGCCGCCCTTTCATGGTCGGGTATCGCGGCAGGTTAAGTCCCTCTTTCACACCTAACACCACCGGCATCGGCAGGTTGTACACCTCAAGTCCAGAGTCTGACTCTCGCCGTGCTCGCACACTGGCGCCATCGATGCCGATGCCCTTGACACCGTTGACCATCGGCCGGCCGAGGGCATAAGCGACCCGGATGCCGACCTGGAATCCGCCCGAATCCGCAGACTCGTTGCCGAATAGGATCACGTCGAATGCACCGTCAACCGCCTCGATGGCCATGATGGCATCGGCGATGGATCGGGCGGTGCGCTGCGGATCCCAGTCGGCACCAGTGATCGGCAAGAGCACCGCCTTGGTGACGCCAAGGCTAGCTGCGTAGCGCAGTTGCTCATCAGCTTCGGTCGGACCAAGGGTAAGCACGGTCGACTCGCCGCCGTGCCTTTCTATGAGCTGCACGGCCTCCTCCACGGCACATTCCTCGTGCGGACTCATCGTGAACCCGAGGAACGCCGTGTCGACCGCCTGCGCGTCAGCGGTGATCGCAATGCGAGCACCCGGCGCGGGCACCCGCTTGATGCAGACCAGGACCCGCACGATCAGGCCTTCATCCGGGAATCGTCCGGATCGAAAAGCGGCCTGGAACCAACGCGGGCAACGGTGACTGGGAACAGTTCATTCATGTACATCACGTTGAGCTTTGTGCCCTCCACCGCATGTTCAGGCGTGAGGTAGCTGTTCAACAGGAACGTGCCGAGCGACGGAGATGCCCCGGCGGTGGTGACCCGGCTGACTCGGCCCTTGGCGTCGACAATGCGCTCGCCATCGAGGGTAAGGATCGGCTCGTTACCGCCGGTCATGAATCGGTCGATGCCGGCCTTACTCATGTGGGAGTCGACCGTAAGTGTGCACAGCGTAGCGACAACTTCGGCCTCGCGGGCGGCCAGGTAGGCGGCTTTGCCGATGAAGTCGGCGGACTTCACCTTCGGGCGGGCCAGACCGGCTTCGACCGGCGTGTACTCGCTCTCCAGCTCGGCGCCCATCAGGCGATAGCCCTTCTCGATGCGACCGGTAAGGCCGTAAACCCCGATGCCGACGGGCACCACGTCATGGGGCTGACCCGCGGCCCACAGCGTGTCCCACAGGCGCAAGCCGTGCTCCATCTTGGTATAGATCTCCCACCCGAGGTCACCCACGTATGACACGCGAAACAGTGTGCACGGGATGCCGTCGATGAGGATCTCGCGCACCGAACCGTACGGGAAGACCTCGTTCGACATGTCAGCGGTCGTTACCGATTGCACCAGGTCGCGGGCCTTGGGACCCCACACCCCGACGGTACACAGGGCACCGGACATATCGGTAAAGGTGACCGAACCATCGGTGGGCAGATGGCGCTTGAACCAGTAACTATCACGGCCACCGTCGAAGGCTCCGGTAACAACGCGGTAGTGGT
>JAYTVF010000118.1:0-6796 GCA_043744155.1 Acidimicrobiia bacterium
GTGGTCGCCATGCCCAAACTCAAGGCACTGCTCACCGAACCGACCGTCTTCGACGTTCAGTAGGTTCAGATGATTACGCCCCCGATGCCACTTGAGAAACGCCATGAGGTCGCCGAGTTTCGGAGTGGTGCTGACGAACTCGATACGTGGCTTCGGGAGTACGGGTGGACTAACCACAAGTCCGGCAACTGTAGGGTCTTTGTGGCTGCCAGGGGTGATCGGGTCGTTGGATACTACGGCTTGGCTACCTCTGGTGCCGACAAAGTTGAGATGCCAGCCGAGCTACTCCGAGGCGGGGTTCCGAACCCAGTCCCTTGTCTACTGTTGGCTAGGCTCGCAGTGGACGAGTCTGAACGCAATCGCAAGTTGGGTCGGGCGCTTCTAGTTGACGCAATTCGGCGAGCAATTCGGGTTTCGGACGATGTTGGGGTTCGAGCGCTGCTGATTCATGCTCGCGATGAATCAGCAGCGAGCTTCTACATGCACCACGCGGAATTCGTGCCATCTCCTACTGATGAGTTACATCTGTTCCTGTCGCTGAAACAGGCACGAGCTGTTGTTGTGAGCTAGAGGTTCACCCGACCGAGGCGAGTAGTTCTAGGTGCGTGTACAGGATTGCATCACGCCGTAGGACGGGGAGGTTCTGCTCAATCGACCACAGGTGGGCTCGTCGCTCCCGGCAATCAGCGAGGATATCAAGACCCTTCTGAGCGTGTATTCGGCATTCCATCATCTTCGATTGGAGCCTTGCGACTGTGGCGAGATTCGCTCGAATCAGCGCCGGATCGAATTCGCACGAGTTGAGGCTGTTGAAGATGCCTTCGGCGGCGGCATCACTCGGGATCATACAAAACGCCAGGCAGTTGCGAAGCCAATGGTCTACCAAGTGCATCGACGAGGAGCAGGCTTGCTCGATGACCGCGAGTAGAGCGGCGGGGTGCCAGTTGTACATCGGCATCCCCGAATAGCAGTTCCTAATTTGACCCGCGCCGAACATCTCTCCGTCTGGCTCCACACGATCAGTCTATCGATAGTCAAAACTGTCTCAATGCGCCGAACGATCCAGAAGTTGTGGTCCGATTGACGTTGGAGTGGTGGACCCGAGCCTGGCGTCGAACGATCGGTGATCAGCGCGCCAAGATGAAGGAGATGAGAGCGCCCGTCGGTGCGCGGAGGATTTTCGTCGCGAGAAAAGAGGATTGCAGTATTCAGGACGGCGGGATCTGCCTGGTCGTGACAGTTTCGCGACCGGCCCTCGACAGGACGGCCAATAGGCCGGTCCTTGTCTGCTACAAACGGGCGATAGGCCCAGATAGGCCCAGCCGATTTGCACCAAACCCCACGTTTACAGGGGTTTAATGGCGTGCCCGGGACGGGACTCGAACCCGTACTCCCTCTCGGGAAGAGGTGTTTAAGACCTCCGCGTCTGCCGTTCCGCCACCCGGGCGGGTGAACATCCCCACGTTAGGCGACCGAGCGGTGGCTGGACGAGAAGTCGTCGCTGAGGCAACCTTCGGTGGCGCGCCAGAGATCGGTTCGGAGCTGATCGGCCGGGGCGCCTCTCAGACCGTTGACGGCGACGACGCCTTCGACCATATCGGCCAGAACGGCAACCCAGGGTCGCCCACGAACCAACACCGCTACCTGTGCCCCGCCGGCCTGCCAGCGACGAAGCGTGCGCGAAACACCCAGAATGCGCGGCGGGCTGCGAAACCCGGGGGCGATAAGGCCACGCGCACGCGCTTGCACCCCGAGAATCCGAGCGGCATGAACGAATCGAGCGGTGGTGGCCTCATCCATGCCATCACTGTGACAGGGGGGTGCTACACAGTACCGGGCCTACGACTTTGCGCAGTATGTGGCGATCTGGGCCACTGTCACCGAGAACAGATCGCCAGGCGACTGCGCCGCCGCTTCCCATTCCCAGGTCAACGCAAGCGCTTCTCGTGCCGTCAAACGAGGCGACCAGCCAAGCGACCGGTTGGCCAAGCTGCTATCCAAAGCTAAGAGCGGAGCCTCGGCGAACGGAGCGCTCGCCGCCCGCTCCCACGAACCGCACCCCATCAGGTTGTACAACTCGGTGACCAGTTCCGACACCGTGTCACGCACCGTCAGCGGATCGGGACCGAAGTTCAGCGCACGCGGCGCGCCGCGTCCCCGAAGTGCGATGTCTTCGGCGTACACCAGGTATCCCGACAGCGGCTCAAGGACGTGCTGCCACGGGCGCGTAGCATTCGGGCTCCGCAAGACCAACGTACGGCCGCGCAACGCGGCGTCTACGGCGTCGGGAACGACGCGGTCCATATGTCGATCACCTCCGCCGATGACGTTGCCGGCCCGGGCCGTCACAAGCGGGATGTTCCGCTCGACGAAATAGCTCCCGCGCATTGAATCCGCAGCTATTTCGGTCGCCGACTTCGACGCCGAGTACGGATCGTGGCCGCCGAGTTGGGCGTCCTCTTTCAACGGCACGCCCGAACCATCGTTGCGATACACCTTGTCGCTCGTAATGACGACGACGCCCTGCAAACCATGCAACCGACGAACGGCATCAAGCACCGACACCGTGCCGACTACGTTGATCGAAAACGTCTCGACCGGCGTGTCGTAGCTCAACCCGACAATCGGCTGCGCAGCCAGGTGAAACACGATGTCGGGCTGGAACTCTTCGGCCAACTTGCGCAGGGTGTCGGTGTCTCGGATATCACCCTGCAGATCGTGGACGGCCAACGATGACCGAACCCGCTCGAACACTCCCCCCGCAGGTGCAGGCCAGGAATAGCCGAGCACTTCGGCACCCATGCTTTGCAGCCAGACCGTCAGCCAGGCACCCTTGAAACCGGTGTGCCCGGTCAGCAACACTCTGCGTCCGGACCAGAACAGCGGGTTCGGGAGACGGTGTTCGACGACGGAAACGGCCATGGCTACGACGGTAGGCGATGATCTTCAACATTTCGTCTGTCGCGATTGTCCCTTCTGTCAACGCCACCCCACTCGAGGACAAGCGGCCAGAATAGGCGGGTGACGCCTTCGGCCCCGTTGAACCCCGCCCAGCAAAAGGTGATCGAACTCCTGGGCAAAACAGCCGAGGCACCCCTTTGGGATGCCGCGCTCGCCGAAGATCTGCGAGACGAACTGGCCGAAGCCACAGACGAGCTCGAGGGCCGCGTTGGTGACGACAAGATCTGGATCTCCAAACACGGCCTGTCGGGTTTACATGGTTGCGAAACCCACCATCTGGCCTCGGAGGGGACGTTCAATTGGACGGTGCAGAATGTTCGCGGCACCATTGCCCACAAGGCCATCGAGCTGTCGATCAACTGGAACGGCGAGAGCTATCCCCGCTCACTCGTCGATGAAGCCATCGCCCGCACCGCCAACAGTGACAAGGGTGTCGGCCAATTCGTTCAGGGCCTCACCGCAGCCGACCTGGCCGAGCTTCGCGGCGAATGCACCGACCTGGTCTCCAAGTTCGCCGAGAGCTTTCCGCCCCTCAAAGCGGCGTGGTGGCCAGTGACCGAAAGTCGATCGCAATACGATCTGGCCGGTGGCCGCATCGTGTTGTCGGGCAAGGTCGACCTCACCCTCGGGCGGCACAACGGCATGGATCCCACCAAGGTCATCATCGACTTGAAATCGGGGGCGCCACGGGTGAACCATCGAGATGACCTACGGTTTTATGCCCTATTGGAGACGCTGAAGATGGGCGTGCCACCTCGAAAATTGGCGACCTACTACCTCGACATGGCCCGAGCCCAGCCCGAAGAAGTGACCGAGCCGCTGCTTCGCGCCGCGCTAGCCCGCACGATTGATGGGGTGCACAAGGCGGTCGAACTGAAAGAAGGAAGACCGCCCACGACCCAACCCGGCCCTCCGTGTCACTGGTGCCCGGTGGCGCTGGATTGCCCGGCGGGGCTGGCCTTTTTAGCTGGCGACGCCGGCCGAGACGACTACTGAAGGCCGAGCTGCCAACCCAGAAACGTGAGGACATCTGCTGCGTCGGCCGCCATCTTGGCGTGCGGCTTGCCTACCCCATGTCCGGCCCGTTCGCCTTGGCGCAGCAAGATGCGGCCATCCCCACCGGTCGCCCATTGCAGCAGCGCCGTCATCTTGCGGGCGTGACAGGGATCGACCCGGGAGTCGCCCTCGGCGGTGGTGATGAACACGGCCGGATAGCTCTGGCCGTGGACGACATGGTGATACGGCGAGTAAGCGTGTAGCCAGGCGAACTCTTCGACGACGTCTGGGTCACCGTATTCGTGCGTCCACAGCCGAGCGATGAGGAATTGCGGGAATCGGATCATGTCGAGCAGCGGCACTTCGCAAACCACGGCCGCGCACAAATCCGGGCGTTGGGTTATGGCTGCGCCCATCAGTAGCCCGCCGTTCGATCCGCCGCGAATGGCGAGGCGCTCTCGGCTGGTACGGCCCGAGGCCACCAAAAAGTCAGCGGCGGCGTAGAAATCGTCGAACGCGTTCTGCTTGTTCGCCCGCATACCGCAAATATGCCAATCCTCGCCCTCTTCGTTGCCGCCGCGAATACCGGCAATGGCCACCATGCCGCCGGCCTGACACCATGCGACGTACAGCGCGCTGTACGCCGGGGTCGAGGCGATGTTGAATCCGCCGTAGCCGCCCAGCAGAACGGGCGTGTCCGCGCCGGGGCTCGTGGACGAATGCCGCACGAGGTACAAGCCGACGTCGGTGCCATCAAGGCTCGGGTACGTGACCCGTTCAACCACGATGTCGACGGGGTCGAACGGCACGTCGGGCGGTGCGTCACCCCAGGGCTGCAACCCATCGTCGGGTGTCCAGCGGTACATACGGCTCGGCAGGCCGAATGAGGTGAGGGCCACGGCGAAATCGGTGGCATCACGGTGCTCGGCTACCCCGGAGATCTCGGCGAACATAGGGAGTTCGACTGCGGCGAGGAAGGTTCCATCAAGCTGATGTTGAGCCAGCGATTGCACGCCCGATTGCATCCCGGACACGAATCGGTTCGTACCCGAACGCCAGGTTCCTTCGATGACCAGATTGCTCTCGGGGATCAGGGTCGTCCAAGCGGTCGGGTCGTCGAGCGGAGTCGAAATGATCCGACCACGAGGCGCGTGCAGGTTGGTGATCCCGACGAGCGCTGCGCCGTCGAAGGAGAGATGCGTGTTTACCTCAGCACCCTGCTGAATCGTGGTCCAGGTTCCGCTCGCCACATTGAGAACGTGTAGATCCGAGCGACTCCAACCGACGCCCACGGTGACGAGCACATGGCTGCCCTCGGGATGGGCCGACACACTGGCCCAGGCATCGGGCACAGGCAAGTCACCCCAGATCAGGTCGTCATCCTGCCATTCCTGACCGAGAAGGTGGCGGTAGATCTTGCGGTTGTACTGGTCGCCATCGGGGTAGCGGGAGTAATAGAAACCCTCACCACTTGGCAGCCACGACAGCGAACAGGCCCGAGCGTTGGGGATTTCGTCACCCAAGATCCGGCCGCTATCGACATCCATGACCCGCAGTGTGGAGTTTTCGGTGCCGCCATCGGAAATGCCGTAGGCCAGCAACGAGCCGTCCCTGGATGGATACCACCAGTCGAGCGCCACGGCGCCGTCGTCGGCCATCGACCCGGTGTCGACAATGGTGCGTCGCGGTGCGGTCGGGTCGGAAGCCGAGGTGACAAAATAGCTCGGCTGAGCTTGCGAACCCGAACGATGGCCGCCGAATAGCCGATCGCCGCGTCTGAACGAGGGCCATTCGAACGAAACGCTGAGCAACGCCAAAAGGCGCTCGTGCCATCGGTGGTATGAACCGACAGAATCGAGCGCCTCACGAGTGCGGTCGTTCTGGCGAGCGACCCACTGTTGCGTTTCAGTTGACGTTGCGTCTTCCAGCCAGCGGTAGGGGTCAGGGACCTCTACGCCATGGAAAACGTCAACTATCGATTCCCGACGAGCAGCCGGGATCGACCGAACTGCAGGTGACTCAGCCACGTCCCATGTTTGGACGCTTACCGTGGTTGGCTTTCGAGCGGCGCATACGCGCCTTCTTCTTCTTGGTCTTCTTCGACATAAGGGTCAGATGCTAGTCGCTCGGGTGTCAATTGAACCAGCCCAATCAAGGAGACGGTCGACACCCCATGTGTTGATAATGCGATCGGTCCGAACTCCCGCGGCGGCGGCAATGTCACAGCCATGCGGTTGCCATTCGAGCTGGCCCGTGGCATGAGCATCGGTGTTGATCGAGAACAGGCAATCGTAGCTGAGCGCGATTGCCAACAACTCGGGCGGCGGATCGAGCCGCTCGGGCCGGCAGTTGATCTCGACCGCGGTGTTGTACGAGGCGCACGCCGCGAACACATAGTCGGCATCGAACTGGCTGGGGCCCCGCTTGGGCAGATGGCGACCCGTGCAGTGGCCGAGGATGTCGACATGGGGATTCGAGATGGCCAGCATCATCCTGGCGGTCATCTCCTGCGACGGCATGGCCAGTTTGGAATGCACACTGGCCACGACGATGTCGAGCCGGGAAAGCAGGTCGTCATCGAGGTCGAGTGAGCCGTCGATGTTGATGTCCACCTCCATCCCACTCAGGATGCGGAAGGGAGCATGGCGCGTGTTCAACTCGGCCACTTCGCTCAGCTGATTCTCTAGCCGCTCTCGGTTCAGCCCGTGTGCCACGGTAAGCCGTGGGCTGTGGTCGCTCACCAGCAGGTAGTCGTGGCCAAGTCCCTTTGCCGTACGGACCATGGCGTCGATTGCGGCGCCGCCGTCGGACCACAACGAATGGCTATGCAGATCGCCCC
>JAYTVF010000119.1:0-2099 GCA_043744155.1 Acidimicrobiia bacterium
GCCTCGGCCCTCGGCCCGCGCGGTGGTCCGCTCGAGGATCAGATCGAGGTCATCGCCGATGAGATCACCGCCGACATACGAGCAGAACTTGTAGCCAGCTACCCGAGTTTGGTGACTCAGGTAGAACTGGTTCGGGACCGGCCGGTCGAGAGCTTGGTCAGGGCTGCCGAGGCATGTGAGGCCGAGATGATTGTGGTCGGTCATGGCGGGCGGGGACCGTTGCGAGCGGCCTTACTCGGCTCCACCACCTACGAGCTGGTGCACCGTGCGCCGATTCCCGTCTTGGTCTGTCCGGACGCGAGCGAGGAATGACACCATTAGGCGTCAGCCGCTAGTGATTTGGCTCTAGGGCCCGGGCGCCGATCGCCCGGGCCCTAGTCATTTTATTGGATGTGGGAGGACCGTTATGGTGGACCACACCGCAAGCAACACTGCGCCCAAGCCGCCAATGGTCAGTACAACCCGTCCACCGAGATGGTCGAAGAGCACGCCGAATAGGGGAGCGCTGATGGCGATTGTGCCGCCGAATCCCATCATCCACAGGGCCATGATGCGTCCGCGGACGTTGTCAGCCAAAGCCGACTGCAGCACGGTCATCAACGCGGTGGTCGAACCGAAATAGAAGAGCCCGAGGACGAAAACCACCGGAAACGCCAGTGGAACCGCGGTAACCCAGCCGAAGGTAAAAATCATGGTGCCGAGCCCTGCGAGACCCCAACGTGTGATGACCCGCTTGTCGGCGTGCGTGAGCAACGTACCCATGGCTAGGGAACCCAACATGGCACCGCAACCAAAGGTGGCGTAGAGCCACCCGTAGGTTGCCGATTTCGTGGCCAGATGCAACGATCGCTCGGCAATTGACGGGAATAGGCTGACAAAAGGAAGTGACACGAGCGAGAGGATCGCGATCAACGCCAGACAGTGGCGAACCAAGGCGTGTTGGCGGGCGTAGTTGATGCCGCCGAGAAATCGTTCGCTTCGCGTACCAACCGGAGGCGGCAGGTCGGGCACATCCACCGAAGCCACCGCGGCAATCACGAACGCGTAGGTAATGGCATTGGCGATGAAGATCCAACTAGCGCCCACGATGGGGTACACGATGCCCGCGATAGCTGGTCCGATGACTCTCGAGCCATTGATCATCGTGGCGTTGAGCGAGAGCGCGCCCGGAAGATCGTCGCGGCCGACCACACTCGGAATGACGGAGTTCCATGCCGGGCCGTTCAGCGCGTTCCCGATGCCGATGGCGGCAACACACGCGAACAGTGCCCAGAAATTCGGACGTCTACTCCAATGCACCACTGCGGCCAACACCAGGGAAAATAGGCCCTGCTCGGCCTGCAGTAGCATCAGCCACGGCCCGCGTCTCAGCCGGTCGGCCAAAAAACCTCCGGCCATGCCGAACAGCAGGATCGGTGCCATCGAGGCCATGAAGATCAGCCCGACGTATGTGCTGGGGTTCCCGCCGCGCTGATACAGCTTGTAGACGAAGCTCCCGAGCACGACCGTTTGCATCCAGGTACCGATGCCCGATGCGAAGGCACCGAGCCAAAGCCTTCGAAAGCGTGGATTGCTTAGCGCGGCGGCTGCTGATCCGGGTGTTCTCGTTCGGCCCGGCGCGACGTCAACGCTCGTCATGATCGATTTGGAGGCTATGCGATTCGTTGCCTTTCGCTGGGCCAGATTCAACCTCTGTGGCCAGAGTCACACCTTTTGGTCACCTCGCCGGCCCCCTGATCAGCCTCTTCGAAACTGATCGGCCGCCTCGCTGAGGGCGATGCGCACGATACGTTCGATCTCACGCAGTTCTGTCTCTCCGGCGATGAGTGGCGGCGAAAGTACGATAAGCGGGTCGGCCCTATCGTCGGCACGGCAGTACAGACCGAGTTCGTAGAGGCGCGGCGACAGCACCTGTCGGAGAAGCTGCTCGCATTCTTGTGGGTCGAACGTTTGGCGAGTCTGCTGGTTCTTCACCAGTTCGATGGCCCGAAAGTAGCCAGCACCGCGAATGTCGCCCACAATAGGGATGTCACGCAGACCTTCGAGCAAATCGGTGAAGAGGCCCTCATGTCGCCGGACATTGCCGCACAAGTCCTCGT
>JAYTVF010000120.1:0-2098 GCA_043744155.1 Acidimicrobiia bacterium
GAGGGGTTGTGTGCTTTTGGCGGGCCGGTTGTGTGCGAACGCCAGTCGGCTCGTCCCACCACATCACCCATCTCACGCGCCTAACTGAACGGCATTGGGGCTAACCCGGATTGCCCGGATTGCCCGGATTGCCCGGATTGCCCGGATTGCCCGGCCAACGCCCGGCCACCCCCCTCTGGCCCGCTCCGGTTAACTTGGATTGGTCTGGCGATCGGTTCGTCCAGCTCGGCCGGCAGGCACGCTGTCTCGCTGGAAAATTCCGCCCCTATTTACCGGTTCACGAGCCAACCTGCGGAGAACCTGGCAACTGGAAGTGTCTTTCCCTCGCTACCCGGGTCGGCGCACCTCGCAACCCCGCGCATTTGAGCGCTTGAACACAAGATTGTGGCCCAGTTGCGAGGGAAACACACCCAAGTTGCGAGGGTGGTGCGCATCGGGGTGAACCTCCCCGCGATCAGCGGCAGAGCGGCCGGATCAGCGGCAGAGCGGCCGGATCAGGGGGCGAGGCGGTCGATGGTCCAACGGTCGGTGTCGGCCAGGCGGCGGTACCAGAGGCGGTCGTGCAGGCGGGCGGGGCGGCCTTGCCAGAACTCGAACTCGTCGGGTGTCAGTCGGTAGCCGCCCCAGGTATCGGGCCTCGGCATCGAGTCGGCATCGGCCCAGCGAGCAGCAGTCGCAGCCACCCGATCATCGAGTTCCCCCCGACCGGCAATGACGCGTGATTGAGGAGACGACGCCGAGGCAATCTGAGAATCTTTGGGCCGGCTCGCCCAGTAGGCGTCGGATGCCTCGGGGGCCACGAACTCGATCAAGCCCCGAACCCGAACCTGACGGTGGAGGTCAAGCCAGCCAAAGGTCATCGATGCTCGCGGATTGGCCGCCAACTGGGTCGCTTTAGCCGAACCGTAGTTGGTATAAAACTCGAACCCGAGTGCATCAGCACCACGCACCAGCACAAACCGGGCGTCGGGCTGACCATCGGCACCGCAGGTAGAGAGCACGGTCGCGTTCGGTTCGGTCAGCTTGGCAGCGGTGGCGTCGTCGAACCAACGTTGCCATTGTGCGATCGGGTCGGGATCGACCTCACGCGGGTCAAGCCCTGCTGTCTCATAATCCTTGCGGCGTTGGGCGATCTCGCGACGGCGCGCCTTCTCATCCACGGCGTGCCACCACCCATGAACCCCAACCAGCGTCGGAGGTAAGCGCTGTCCACGGTCCGGGCATCGCAGCCACCACATCCTCGGTGGGCAAATAGATCGGCGTGTCCTCGGCCAACGAGCTGACCCAGATGATCGCACCACCCACCGCCAAGACGCGATCGACTTCGGATGGAAAGAGGAACGCATTGACGAGAACGATGACGTCCATCGACCCGTCGTCGAAGGGAAGGAACGCAGCGTCGGCCAGCACGAGGTCGGCACGAACTCCATCGTGGAAGTGGGCCAGCATCTCCCCCGAGATATCGAGGGCGATGACATGGTCAAACGCATCGGCCAGGATCGCTGTCCCCGTTCCCGTGCCTGCACCGATCTCAAGGCAGCGCCCTCCGAGCGCACCGCCACGCTCGAGCGCATCTCGCAGCGGATTCATTTCGCCAACACCCGAACGGACGTCCCATTCAAAGGCGCGCTCGTCGAAGAAGGCCGCCACATCCGCCGCCTCTCTTGCGTTCCAGAA
This sequence comes from Acidimicrobiia bacterium, assembly GCA_043744155.1. GTDB lineage: Bacteria > Actinomycetota > Acidimicrobiia > Acidimicrobiales > Ilumatobacteraceae > JANMCE01. The sequence goes on from JAYTVF010000120.1 coordinate 1,678, forward strand.
ATTCGGCTCAAAGGCCGCGCGACGGGTAGCGATGCGCATCGGATGAGTGGGGGAGCCGACCTTGGGCCGGTCGGGCAGCGCGTCGATGACCCGGGGCAACCTGGAGATCATTTGGCCGGAATGACCGTGTGACCGCGCATGTAGGGCAGCAGGACCTGAGGGACGGTGATCGAGCCGTCGGGCTGGCGATAGTGCTCCCAGATGGCGGCCAGCACGCGCGGGACAGCCAGCGCCGACCCATTCAGCGTGTGCAGAATCTCGGTGCCTTTCACGCCAGTCGGGCGGTACCGGACGTTGCCCCGCCGACCCTGGTAGTCGCTGAACCAGCTGATGGATGACACCTCGAGCCAGCGGTCGCAGCCCGGCGAATACACCTCGATATCGAAGCTGCGATGGTGACTCTGGCCCAGATCGCCGGTGC
>JAYTVF010000121.1:0-2096 GCA_043744155.1 Acidimicrobiia bacterium
GACCAAGCAGCCCACCTACCGTGTGGTTGCCGCCGACGCCCGCTCGCCCCGCGACGGTCGTTTCATCGAAATCGTGGGTCAGTACCAGCCCCGCCAGGAGCCATCGTTGGTCAATATCGACAACGCGAAGGCTCTGAAGTGGCTGCGCCAGGGCGCTCAGCCGACCGACCGTGTGCAGCGCTTGCTCGAAATCTCGGGCGCCTGGGCCGAGTTCAAGGCCAAGTGATGGCCGCGTCGGCACCCACCGCCAACGCCGTATTGTCCTTCCTGGTCAAGCAGTTGGTTGAAGAGCCAGATGCCGTCATCATCGACGAGGTCGAAGGCCGTCGCGGCAACGTGCAGCTCGAGGTACGTACCGGCCCCGGTGATATGGGTCGCGTGATCGGCCGGCGTGGCCGCACCGCTCAGAGCATTCGTACCGTCGTTCGTGCCGCCGCTGCTCGTGACGGTGTCGAAGTCGACGTCGACTTCGCCGACTAGCGTCCACGCCGCGTGACTGAACTGCTGGAAATCGGGCGCATCACCAAGCCCCACGGCGTTCGTGGCGACGTCATCGTTTCGCTGATCACCGATCGGCTCGAGCGCGTCGCCACCGGTGCGGAGTTGTCCTCCAAGAAGGGGCCGCTGGTCATTGCGGCCAGCCGGCCCCATCACGGTGGCTTTATCGTCACCTTCGAAGGTTGCAATAGCCGCGAGGCGGCTGAAGCTCTCGCTGGTACGGTGCTCAGCGCGGCCCCGCTTGATGATCCTGAAGCGCTTTGGGTGCATGAGCTCATCGGCTCGCGCGTCGTCGACACCAAAGGTATCGAGCACGGCAAGGTCGTGATGGTGTTGGAAAACCCCGCCCATGACCTTCTAGAACTTGAGAGTGGCGCACTCGTTCCCGTTGTGTTCGTGCAATCGTGCATCGACGGTGTCACCCTGATCGACCCACCCGACGGACTGTTCGAGCTGTAAACCCCGTGTCTGCGGACGACCCGATGCTCGACCAGTCGGCGGTTCGTCCGGGCGCGTTTCGTATTGATGTTCTGACGATCTTCCCCGGGTTGGTCGACACGTTCTGCCAAGAGAGCCTGCTCGGACGCGCCCGTGCGACCAACCGTCTGGACGTGCGGTGCCATGACCTACGCGAGTTCACCAACGATGTGCATCGCACCACCGACGACAGCCCCTTTGGGGGCGGCGCCGGCATGGTCCTGAAGGCCGAACCGATTCGCCGAGCCCTCGAGGAAACCGCATGCCTTCGCCCGATTTTGGCACTAGGCCCGGGCGGCACGCGCCTCACCCAAGAGTTGGCCCTCACCTTGAGCCAGACGCAGGGGTTCACCCTGCTCTGCGGGCGGTACGAAGGGATCGACCACCGCGTACGCGAACATCTCTGCGATGGTGAGATCTCGATTGGCGATGTCGTGCTGGCCGGGGGAGAGGTGGCGGCGTGCGTCGTCATCGAGGCCGTCACTCGCCTCTTGCCCGGCGTCATGGGCAACCAGGAGTCCGCTGGCGATGAATCTTTCGGCACCAACGGCCTGTTGGAGTATCCGCAATACACCCGGCCGGCCGAGTTGTCGGCGCCCGCTGGCTGGGCGATTCCCGACATCTTGCGTAGCGGCGATCATGCCCGAATCGCCAGATGGCGGCTCGCACAGGCCTTGCATCGCACAATCGCTGCACGCCCCGATCTCATTGAGCTTCGCGGTGGTGTGACATCTGCAGAGCAGCGCGTCTTGGACGAATTCGCTCCTGTCGCCTATCCTTCCTTGTTCCCGTAATGCTCCAGGAGTCGTCCGCGCCATGAAATCAACTGATGTCATCGACAATCTCAGCCTGCGGACTGACATTCCGGCGTTCGGCCCCGGCGATGAAGTCAAGGTGCATGTGCGCGTCGTCGAAGGCAACCGCGAGCGTGTGCAGGTATTCCACGGCAACGTCATCGCCATTCGTGGCTCTGGGGTGCAGGAAACCTTCACAGTCCGCAAGCTCAGCTTCCAGGTGGGTGTCGAGCGCATCTTCCCGATGCATTCGCCCATCATCGCCAAGCTCGAAGTGATCAAGCGGGGCGACGTGCGTCGCGCGAAGCTGTATTACGTGCGCGATCG
>JAYTVF010000122.1:0-2094 GCA_043744155.1 Acidimicrobiia bacterium
CCGGCACCGTCTATCTCCACCCGCACCTCAATGCCAGCGGTGAGACCACTGCGTTCACGCAGCGCTTTCGGGATGACGATGCGCCCAGCAGAATCAATCGTGGTTTTCATGGGAGTACAATACCATTGTTCTGCCATTGTTCTGCCATTGTTCTGCCAGACCGCACGCACGTTGCTCTGACCGCAGAGGCCCTCTTTCGACGACCACCCGGTATCACCACGCCGTCGTAACTCCAGCGGGTCCATCCACCCTCGTGCCGGCACCCGGGGCGCCACCACACGATCGATCGTCGGCAAAGTTGTTGCGGGAGTTCCGACCCGTCGCACACCTTGCACCTCGCTGACGATGGAACGGTGCAGCGTTCGGGGCTGATCGGCTTCGGGTGCCCTCCCCCGGTAATGGCTGGATCACACCCTCGGGTGTCCCTCGACCATCTGCGGCGACCGCGCTTGGCCGAACCGCAACCGAGCGTGGCAATCAATGGTTGACGGCCTCCAGCCTGCCAACCTTGTGCCATGTCCGACCACGCAATTTCACATCCCGAGTCCGTGCCTGGTCGCCTTTTCGCGGTGAAGGTGGAGGCGGAGCGTCTACTAAAGGCCATTCCGTCGGAGTCGCTTCCAACTTCGGAACGCCGGCGGGAGCACAACGAACTTCGTAAGACCCGCGAGCAAGGTGGACCTGGTCAAGCGAGGGCACTCGACGAGCTGAACATCGATGCCCAGCTGATGGTCGCAGCGGTGCTCGTATACATGGAGGGTGCGATCCACGGGATGCGTGTTCAACGAAACGGCGGCGTACAAGTGAGCAACGCTGCGCTGACGGTGGTTTTGCGGTCTGCTGTCGAGGGGGCAGCTTTGATCCAGTGGCTTCTCGAGCCGGGCATCGGAGCGGCACAAAGAGCGAGGCGGCATATCATGTGGCGGTTCGGTGACCTCGCAGAAAACAAGCGCGTCGTTGCGACCTTCCAAAACCCACAAGAGCCGGACCTGGCCGCTTCCATAAAGAAGTCCGAGGCGGAGATAGTCGGCCTGGCGGACGCATGTCGGTTCGAAATGATTGACACAGGCAAAGGGCCATCACTTCGCAAAGAGGTATCACCATCGCCACACGGGTCGACTCCCAAAGCGCCGAAGCCTGACCAAATGCCGAGATTGACCGAGTTGATTCGGACCAGCACGCGTAAGAACAGCCTCTATTCGCTGTTGTCCGCAACTACCCATCCGAGCCGATTTTCCACCATTGCGGCGGTTCAGCGCACACGAACGACGGGGCTCCTCGCCGAGGGGTTCGGTGTCCCGTGGAGTACGGCGCTCTCCATCGCTGGCTGGGCGACAGCAAGTCCGCTCGTCTCGTTGGCGACATGGAACGGCGTCAAATTCGTGACGCTGGCGGAGCGCATACGGGTCTTCTGGTCTGCGGCCGATCTCCAACCCTGACCTGCAACGGATTCGACCGACGTTTGCACGAAGGCGCAAATTGGTCTTCCGTGGGCGTGCCGTCGGACAGCAACGGCATTCGGTGTGCCCGGCGTGCGACACCGAGGCTCCCAACGAGCCTCACGCCCACCCAGAAGCAACTCCTCGTCCGGGTCGCTACCGGAAACCCGCCTCCGTCCGTAGAGCTTGGCGGTGTCGGGCTGACGCATTGCTGCTGTGCTCCTTTCGCACTATGCCGCTGTGGCACCGACGTACCGATGGGTGGCCCAACGGGCCCCCTAGTTCCGTCTTAGCCAACGGCCCCGGCGCCGAGCATGGGGGCCCCGCCGTGGGGCGATTGCTCGCTCAAGCTCGGCCTTCCCTCCCGGCGGCGGCCTGGGCATCGTCAGCGGCGAGGATGCGGTGCATGTCCTGCGCTCCGAGCATTTGGAAGCGTAATCCTGAGGGTCGCGGTCACGTCGGATCATGGAGCGCAGCGGCGATCATCTTGACTCGGACGGTGCCCAAAAAGTCCTGCATAAGCATCGGATCGAACTGGGCGTAGAACGCTTCCTCGTCAAGTCGTAACGCCACGTAGACCGCGTCCACCCCCTCCACCCGGACCAAGAACTCCGAGACGGGCAGGAATTCGTCAGGCTCGCAGCTGTCGGTGTCG
>JAYTVF010000123.1:0-2083 GCA_043744155.1 Acidimicrobiia bacterium
CTAACTGAACGATATTGAAATTAGGCCAGGTGGTCGAGGGCCATTGCGCTGTAGAGCGCGATGCCGGTAGTCATGGCGGCGTCGTCGAAAATGGCCCGGTTCGAATGGTTCGGTGCCGCGGTTCGAGGGTCGACCCCGGCTGGCGTGGCTCCGAGGAATGCCATGGCCCCCGGCACCCGGTTGAGCACGTAGCTGAAATCCTCCGAACCCATCACTGGGTTCGGGAGGTTGTGAACCACATTGGTACCGAGCATGCCGCCAGCCAGATCGAGAACATGTTGAGCGAACGCGGCGTTGTTCACCGTGACCGGGTACGTCTTGTCGATGGTGACCGTGGCCGTTGCGTCATTCGCAGTGGCGATGCCTTCGGCCAACTTTTGCAGCTTGGCGTGCACCAGTTCACGGGTACGTTCTGACACGGTGCGAATGGTGCCGATGATGTCGGCATACTCGGGGATCACGTTGTTGGTGGTACCCGCCATGATCTGGCTGATAGTGACGACGGCCGGATCGAAGACATCGACGCGACGGGTCACCATCGTCTGGAATGCCTGCACGATGGCGCACGCTACCGGGATCGGGTCGATCGTCAGGTGTGGCGCGGATGCATGCCCACCGGCACCCGTTACCCGCACCCGAATGACATCGGACGACGCCATGATCGAGCCGCCCTTCAGCATCACGTGGCCCGACGGGGCGAAGCTGGTGACATGGATTGCGAATGCCCCGGTGACGTCGCCAACGCCTTCGAGCAGGCCCTCGTTCAGCATGTGTTCAGCCCCGGCGAAGCCTTCCTCGCCGGGTTGGAACATGAACACCACCCGGCCCTTGATCTGCCCCCGGCGAGCGCGTAGAAGACTGGCTGCCCCGGCCAGCATGGCCGTGTGCAGATCGTGTCCGCAGGCGTGCATCATGCCGTCGTTGCGGCTGGCGTAGGCCACGTCGGTGTCTTCGGGCATGGGCAACGCGTCCATGTCGCCCCGCAACAAGATGGTGGGCCCGGGTTCGTCGCCCTCGAGCACCGCCACCACACTGGTGGAAGACGTGCCGGTGCGCACGATGAGGTCGAGACCTTCGAGGGCGTTGAGAACGGCCTCCTGGGTTTGGGGTAGGTGCAGACCGAGTTCAGGATTGGCGTGGAGGTGGTGCCGCAGATTGATGGCCTCTGGCAGCAGGTCGGCGGCCTCGGCCAAAAGAGTGGACTGATCGGCGGCGGAGATCCCCATAGCGCGAATGATAGGTCACGCTGGGCAAGACTGGCCGGGGATGACCACCGCTGATGCCACCTGGGCCGATCAGATCGTCGACGCGCTACGTCGAGGGCTGACTGCTGTTGCAGATCCAGACCGCGCTACGGCCATGCGGGCATATATGAAGGATGTCGCACCGTTTCTCGGTGTGCCTGCTCCGGTTCGCCGGGCCGCGACGGCGCCGATCTGGCTGGCATTCGGGGGTGCTCCATCGGCTGCCGCTCTGGCGGATGCTGTCGGCGCGCTGTGGAGGATCGACGAGCGCGAGTACGCCTACGCGGCCATCGACCTGCTCGATCGAAACGCTCGAGTTCTGCATCCGTCGTGTCTGGTCGACACGGTGGAGCCGCTGATCGGTTGTCGAAGCTGGTGGGATACCGTGGATGGCCTGCACGGCACGGTTGGGCGTTTGGTTCGTCGGGATCCTGGAGCGTTGGCGGTCATTGAACGGTGGTCCGCCGATGACAATCGGTGGCTCGTGCGGTCATCTATCATCCATCAGCTCGGCTTTCGAACCGACACGAACGTTGACCTGCTCTTCTCGCTCTGTTCTCGGCACGCTCACCACAGCGAATTCTTCATAGCCAAGGCCATCGGCTGGGCGCTGCGGGACTACAGCAGCACCGATGCCGTTGCGGTCGAGAGGTTTGTGGCCGCGACACCCCTCCGGCCGCTCTCGACGCAAGAGGCGTTGAAGGCCATCACGCGAGCTCGATCTCGTTCGTGAAAACGGTAACGGCCCGCTCGGGTTGAGCGGGCCGTTACCGGGTTGGGGGCGAAGCGTGATCAGGAGCGGGTAGGTGCCGTCGTGGTCGGGGTGTCCGCACCGGGCG
>JAYTVF010000124.1:0-6711 GCA_043744155.1 Acidimicrobiia bacterium
ACTGAGTATGTCGGCGTCGTAGACCAATCCGTCGGCCAGTTCGGCCATGAGCGCGTCGCCATCGGCCGGAATGCGGGTGAGCCGATGGCCTGCGATTTGTAGTGCATGAAGCAGGTCGATGGCCGACGCCGGAGTATCGAGGCCGACCGCGTTGCCCAGCCGGCTGCGCTTGGTCGGATACGCCGACAACACGATGACGACCTTTTTCCCGGCGGCCGGCTTGCGCTTCAGCTCAGCGGCGCGCACCGCAATTCCCGCCACCCGCGCCGTCCGATCGGGCACGGTGCGATACGCGTAAGCCGGAGCGCCGAGCACGTCACCGTCATCGACCAGTTCCTTGAACGCGAACGGTGGTGCGATGATGCGGCCATCGAGTTCGCATCCGGCCACCCCCATGGCGACGTCAATCGGCGACATGCCGGCAACCGAGGTCGACCAAGTCATGGACGACAGGCTCGATGCTGGAGCCTGAATGACTGGCACATTCAGCGCCGCGAACTCACCGACATCCCAGGCATCGCCATCAAGCCCGCCCGCGCCGCCGGTCGTACCCGCTCCAGCGACGGCACCGCCCATGGCCAGCACGGTGGTGACCAGCGCGTCGACCCCGGCGACAGCGCACTGATCGAGCGCTGGCACACGGCCCTGTTCATCCGGCCGGAGCGAGTAGCAGTACACCGCGAGCGCATCAGCCCCCTCGGCCTCGATAGCGGCACAGAGGTCGGCCACGAACTGGGTGTTTCCTGCCAGCAGATGGGCCCTATAGAAGACGACGCCGACCAGTGGGCGTCGGAGATCGCGCTCGTGCTCGGCACCTCCAAGCCCGGCACCGGCCCAGACACCGAAATCGGGCACCGGTGCAGGCGCCGCGAACCCGAAGCCCTCGAGCAGCACGGTATCGGCGACGAACCGCAACAGATTCTCGAGGTTGGCTGGCCCGCCTGCCGTCAGGTAGGCGAACGCCTCGGCCAGAATGCCACTCGATACGCTGGAGAGTGCAGCGAGCTCGGCGTCGGGTACCGATTCGCCACCGAAGGCGAGGAACGGCACGCGTGCCTCGCTGCAGCGAGCCCGCAACGCGTCGAATCCACTCAGCCCGCTTTGTTGCCACGAGCCACGTCCGCCCAGCAGACGCACGATGACGCATCGGTAGTCTTCGAGCGAGAAATCGGTGCCCAGCCGGTCGGGATGCGCGGCGCGCACGGCAGGAAAGTCCTCGGGGAGACCTTCGGCGATGGAGCCCAGCGTAAGGATTTCGGTGTCGGCGTTGGTGACGAACAGAATCATGCAAGGGCTCCGAGCGGGACACGGGCGTCGCGTGCCCCGAGTGTGATGAGCTGCTCGATCGCAGCCATGTCGATATGTGCTTCGATGGCATCTGCCAGCCGATCGATCTGATCCTCACGAGCCGACGCGTACGAGACGCCGGTGGACGTCCACTGCTTTCCAGCGCGGCTGGCGATGTCGGTCAGGAACCGGTGGCGAAAGGCATCCGCCTCAAAAAGACCGTGCAGCGTGGTGCCCATGAATCGGCCGTTGGACACGCCCTCTACCGTGCCATCAGACAGCACGAGCCACGGTACGCCCGCACTCGGGCGCACCCGGCCGTGGTGAATCTGGTAGCCGTGCACACCGTCGGCGCCGACGGTGCCAGCGACCTGGCGGGTGACCTTCAACGGCTCGAACGCGGTATCGACGCCCAGGTGGCCGAGACCGACAACCCGTCCAGCAGTCGACTCCACCCGATCTTCGATCGTGCGCCCAAGCATCTGATACCCCCCGCAGATACCCAGCACGGGTGCGTCGGCCTGTGCCAGCGCCACGTCGAACCGGCGCTCTCGCAGCCAGGCGAGATCGGCCACGGTGGCCTTGGTACCCGGGAGGATGATCAGATCAGGTCGGCCCAACCCAGACGCGTCGTGGACGAACCGAACATGAACCCCCGGCTCGATGCAGAGGGGGTCGAAGTCGGTGAAATTCGATAGCCGGGGGAATCCGACGACGGCGATATCGAGGGTGTCAGCCGCCGGTGGTTGCGTGGCACGCGGACGCGGACCCGCCAACGCGAGGGAATCCTCGGCGTCGAGAGCCAGGTCGTTCATCCAAGGCAACACCCCGAGGGTGGGCACGCCGCAGGCCGCTTCGAGTTGCTGACAGCCATCAAGCAATAGGGCCGGGTCGCCCCTCAGTTTGTTGATGACGAAGCCGCGCACCAAAGTGCGATAGTGCGCCGGTAGCAATGAGACTGTGCCGTAGAGCGCAGCGAACACTCCGCCGAGATTGATATCTCCCACGACGATGGCCGGCATTCGGGCCTCATGCGCGATGCGCAGGTTCACGATGTCGTGGGCCAGAAGATTGATCTCGGTTGGGCTGCCTGCGCCTTCGAGCAGCACAACGTCGAACCTGTCTCGCAGGTCGGCGAGGGCATCGAGCACGGTGAGCAAAAGCTTTGGTTTGAACGCGTGATACTCGGCGGCCGACATCTCGCCGATTGCTCGACCGAGCACGACGACCTGGCTCGTTCGTTCGCCGGTCGGCTTGAGGAGCACCGGATTCATCGCCACCTCCGGCTCGAGACGAGCGGCCGCCGCCTGCATCACCTGGGCCCGACCGATCTCATGACCCAACGGTGTGATGGCGGAGTTCAATGCCATGTTTTGGGCTTTGAACGGTGCGACACGTACACCTTGGCGCACCAGAACGCGACAGAGGCCAGCCACAAGTTGGCTCTTGCCGGCGTCGCTGGTGGTACCGCAGACCATGAGCCCACCCGAGAGTCGGCTGGTCACGCCCGACCATCTTGGCCAACGGCGACGAACATTCGGCGTATCTGCATCTACCAGGCCTTTCATCCGTGTCCCGAGCAGAGGCGGAGAGGAGGCCGGGGCCGCATCACCTGTCCTTCGAGGCGTGTCGTGCTGCGCAGTAGGGAGGCGACCGGGCTGGGCCGAAGCCATTACCGTTGCGGGACAGCACCGGGATCTCACCGGACTTCGCTCCATACGTCGTCTCAGCAGTAAGCCGAGGATCCCGACGTTACCATGCGGCCTTGCTGGCACCCAGGTCGATGTGGGTACGGTGTGAGCATGGCTCGCAGCGGCTCGATCGTTCTGGTGAACACCGGCAAAGGCAAGGGAAAGTCGTCCGCCGCGTTCGGTGTGATGGGTCGATCCTGGGCTCGCGGCTGGAACACCGTCGTGGTGCAGTTCATCAAGAGCGAAAAGTGGAAGACCGGGGAGCGAAAGCTCGCTGACCATCTGGGCATCGAATGGCACACGATGGGCGACAGCTTCACGTGGGAGTCGACCGACATGGATGAGACGGTGGCCAAGGGTCGCCACGCCTGGTCGGTGGCGAAGGAGAAGCTTGCTTCGGGCGAGTACGACATGGTGATTCTCGATGAAGTCACCTACGCCGTGAAGTACGGCTGGGTTCCCGTCGAAGACGTCGTCGAGGCCATCAGCAATCGATCACCCAAAACAAACGTCGTGGTCACCGGGCGCGATGCCCCACCCGAGGTCATCGAGATCGCCGACACGGTGACCGAGATGGTGAAAATAAAGCACGCCATCGATCAAGGCATCAAGGCGCGCAAGGGTATCGAGTACTGAGTGGGGCTGCTCGGGCCGCGGCTGATCATTGCCGGGACGGCCTCCGGGGTCGGGAAAACCACCGTGGCCACCGGTCTGATGGCGGCCTTGCGCCAACGAGGCCACTCAGTTGCATCGGCCAAGGTCGGCCCCGACTTCATTGATCCCGGCTATCACGGCGCGGCGACGGGTCGTCCCGGCCGAAATCTTGACGCGTGGATGTGTGGGCCGGACGCGATGGCACCTCTCGCGGCTGCGGCCGCGGGTGGTTGTGACCTGCTGATAGTCGAGGGTGTGATGGGGCTGTTCGACGGTGCGGCCGACGGCACCCCAGCAAGCACCGCCGATATCGCCCGACTGCTCGATGCTCCCGTCGTGCTGGTCGTCGATTGTCGCTCGATGTCTCAGTCGATTGCTGCGCTGGTGGGGGGCTACCGTCACTTCGACCGAGCGGTTCGAGTGGCCGGAGTCATCCTGAATCAGGTCGGCAGCGATCATCACGAGGTCATCCTGCGCGAGGCATTGACGGCCATCGACGTGCCGGTGCTCGGCGCGCTCCGTCGAGACGATGCGCTGGTGTGGCGCGACCGACACCTGGGCTTGGTACCCGTGATCGAGCACCCTGACGTAGTTGGGGCGTCGCTCGAACGCCTCGCCAGTCTCATCGAGGGCAGCTGCGACCTCGACTCGTTGTTCAATTTGGCGAGAAGTGCTACCACCCGGGTCGTCGAGTCACTTCCGGAGCCGGCTGTGGTCGGCACGGCGCGGATCGCGGTGGCGAGCGGGCCTGCCTTCAGCTTTTGTTATCCGGACAATCTCGAATCGCTGGCCGCCGCCGGGGCAGAGCTGATCCCGTTCGATCCTCGACGGGAAGCGCTGCCCGACGGCGTAGGAGGGCTCGTTGCAGGTGGTGGGTTTCCCGAGATCTTCGCGGCCGAACTGAGCGAGAACGTGCCATTGCTCGCTGACCTGCGACGGCGGGTCGCGTATGGGCTTGTGGTCTGGGCGGAGTGCGGCGGATTGCTGTGGCTCTGCCACTCGTTGAACGAACGCCCGCTCGGCGGCGTGGTACCGGCATCGGCAGTGATGACCGAACGTCTCCACCTCGGCTACCGGACGGCCCGTGCCCAGACGGCGACGCCCGTGGGTCCGGCAGGCACGACCTGGCGAGGACATGAATTTCACTACTCCACGATCGAACCGGTAGGTGACGCGCTACATTTCACGAGCCGGTTCTCCTCTCGTACCGATGGATTCGCCACTCCGACGTTGTTGGCGACGTATCTGCACACCCATCTGGCTACCCGGCCCGATCTGTCCGAAGCGTTCGTCCGTAGCGCGGCCTCCGTGGACGCCATGTAGCAACGGCGAATGGCATCGAGTGTGCCCTATGCATACCCTATGTAGCGTGCGAAAGACTTCGGTGTACCTTCCCGATGACTTGAAGGCGGGTCTTGCCGAGTTGAGCCAGCGATGGGGACGTTCGGAAGCCGACCTCATTCGCCTGGCACTGCAGCGGCTGGTATCGAGTGCCGCCGCCGAGTCCGCCCCTGCGCAAGGGATGCCAGGTCCGAGCCGTGGGCCGCTGTTGACCGGCGTCGGCGTCGGCCCCGGAGAGGCCGATCTCTTGACCCAGCGGGCCTGCACGGTACTGCGCGAGGCCGACCGGGTCTTCGCTCCTACCACCGCGCTCGATGCCATTGGCCGGGCCGAGACCGTGGTGCGTGAGGCCGTTCCAACCGCGATTGTCGAGCGTCTCGTGTTCGTGATGCAGGTCGATTCACCGGCACGCGACGCTGCCATCGACGCTGCTGCTGGTCGTGTCATCGAGCATCTTGATCGTGGCGAGCATGTTGCCTTCGTGACGCTAGGCGATCCCAATATCTACTCTACGTTCTCCTCGATTGCCGAGCGCGTGGCTGCTGCTCGCCCCAACGTGCCGGTCCGCACCGTCGTCGGCATCATGGCCTTCCAAGAGCTGGCGTCGAGGTCGGGTACGGTGGTCGTCGACGGCACCGAACGTCTTGCTCTGGTCACGCTGCTCGATGACGCCCAGCATCTCGATGATGCGCTTGCTCAGCCCGATCAGGCCGTCGTCGTCTACAAAGGTGGCCGTCACCTCCCGGCGGTGGCCGCCAAACTCAGCGCTCTCGGGCGGCTCGAGGGAGCGGTCGTGGGCGAACTGCTCGGTCTCCCCGGTGAGCGTCTCTCGGCCGTGGCCGCCGTAGCTGATCGGCCCGCGAGCTATCTGGCAACCGTCATCGTCCCACCCAAGCGCTGCAGCGCACCTGAACAAAGGCCGTACTCATGATCTCCTTCGTCGGAGCCGGCCCCGGGGCCGCAGATCTCATTACGTTGCGCGGCGCCCAGCGCCTTGCCGCAGCCGACATCGTCATCTGGGCATCGTCGCTCGTGCCCGAGGCGCTGCTCGATCATTGCGGCCCCGATGTGGCCGCGCACGACTCCAAAACGATGACGCTCGAGGATGTCACTGCGGTGTATGCCGCCCATCCCGATGCTCTGATTGTGCGGCTCCACTCTGGCGACCCGAGCGTCTATGGGGCCATCGGCGAGCAGATCGACTGGTGTGTCGAACATGAGCGAGAGTTCGAAATCGTGCCAGGTGTCACCTCGGTGGCGGCAGCCGCGGCGGCGTTGAAGAAGGAATTGACCGTCCCCACCGTTGCCCAGAGCGTGGTATTCACCCGTCTGGCCGGACGCACCAGCGCCTCAATGCCGGCCAATGAGGGTGTGGCCGCGTTCGCGCCGCATGGCACATCTCTTGCCATCTTCCTCTCGGCTGCCCGCCCGAAGGAACTTCAGGACGAGCTATTGGGCATTACCTCCGGATACACCGCCGATACACCGGCTGCAATTGTCGAGCGGGTGTCATGGCCCGATGAACGCGTAGTACGCACCACTGTGGGCGCGCTGGAGGCTGATCTGCTGACCCTCGGCGCCACCCTGACCGTGCTGGTGCTCGTCGGTGATGTTCTGGCCGATGGCCCGGTTGCGGCCCGAAGCCACCTGTACGCGCCCGACTACACACACACCTACCGCTTGCGTTCGCGCGAAGGGACGACGACCGGACGTGCCTCTCGGAACGTGGTGGCGTGAC
>JAYTVF010000125.1:0-2078 GCA_043744155.1 Acidimicrobiia bacterium
GGCACCCGCTTCTCGGGTGACGTCGTGAAGGCCATCGCCGCTGGTGCGCACACGGTGATGCTCGGAAGCTTGCTGGCCGGTACCGACGAGGCGCCAGGCGAGACGGAACTGTTCGAGGGGCGCCGCTATAAGGCGTATCGCGGCATGGGCAGCCTCGGTGCCATGCAGGGCCATGGGGCCGATCGGTACGGCAGCGCGCAGGGGGGGAGCACCCGTTCCAACAAGGCGGTGCCCGAAGGCATTGAGGGACGGGTACCCCACGCCGGCAGCGCGGCCGATGTGATCGACCAACTGGTCGGCGGCCTGCGTTCGGGCATGGGTTACGCCGGGGCCGCCGATTTGGAAGAGCTGCGCAACACGAGTCGCTTCATGCGAGTCAGCACCGCCGGCCGCGAGGAAAGCCACCCCCACGACGTCGAAATCACCCGGGCCGCCCCCAACTACCAAGTAGGCATGCGCTAAGCGTGTGCGATTCCGGCCAGGAAATGTTCGCGTGTCGCTAGAGCGGTCACGCGTTATAGCCTGGACGCACATGAAAAAGGCGCTGCGTTCCCCACGCGGGTTCATTCTGCTGGCGGTCATCGTGCTGGCCATCAGCACCTTCTTTGCCACGCGCTCGGGTTCTTCGCCGACCAAGCTCACGCTCGGTACCTACGAAACACAGCTGGGCAAGGCCGAGATCAAGACCGCCAAGCTTGGCGATCGCACCCATCAGATCACCGGTGAGCTTGCCGACGGCACCAAGTATCAAGTCGCTTTCCCCGACGCCTACAGCGACGAACTCACGGCCAAGATCCTCGACGCCAAAATCCCCTTTACCACCGACCGCGAACCGACCTCGACCCTGACGCTGCTGCTCTACAACTTTTTGCCGACGTTTCTCATCCTCGGCGTGCTCGTATGGTTCCTGGTTAAGGGCCCGACGGGAAAAGGGGTAATGCAGCTCGGTCGATCGAAGGCAAAGCGATTCGTGGTGGGCGGACCGACCGTCACCTTCGCCGATGTGGCGGGCATCGACGAAGCGGTCGATGAGTTGACCGAGATTCGTGAATTTTTGAAGGAGCCAGCTCGGTTTAGCGCAGTTGGTGCTCGAATCCCTCGCGGCGTTTTGCTCAGCGGACCGCCCGGGACGGGCAAAACCCTGCTGGCCCGCGCCGTCGCGGGCGAGGCGGGCGTGCCGTTCTTCTCCATCAGCGGCTCAGATTTCGTCGAGATGTTCGTGGGCGTCGGCTCTGCGCGCGTACGCGACCTGTTCACACAGGCCAAAGCCGTGGCGCCTTCGATCATTTTTGTGGATGAAATAGACGCTGTCGGCCGTCAGCGTGGCCAAGGGCTGGCTGGCGCGAATGACGAACGCGAACAGACCCTCAATCAACTGTTGGTCGAGATGGACGGGTTCGAAAACAACACTGGCGTCATCGTGATGGCTGGCACGAACCGGGTCGACATTCTTGATCGCGCGCTGTTGCGGCCCGGTCGATTTGATCGCCAGATCACACTCGACAAGCCCGATCTTCGCGGTCGCCTGGCGATCTTGGCCGTACACGCGAAGGGTAAGCCACTGGCACCCGACATCGACCTGAGTCTGATCGCCAAGCGCACCCCCGGTTTCACGGGTGCAGATCTGGCCAACGTCTTGAACGAGGCGGCCATCCTCACCGCCCGGCGACGTGAAACCGTCATCATCACCGCCGACCTCGATGCCGCCATCGACCGGGTACTCACCGGCCCCGAGCGAAAGGGCCGCATCCTGAGCGACGACGAACGGCGGATCACTGCCTTCCATGAGGCTGGGCACGCACTCGTGGGCATGACCACCAACACCGGCGACCCGATCCACAAGGTATCGATCATCTCGCGCGGCCAGGCTCTCGGCGTCACCATCACCCTGCCCGAGGATGAGCGCTACACCCAGCGCCGTTCAGAGCTGGAGGACCGCCTGGCCATGATGTTCGGCGGTCTATGCGCGGAGGTTTTGGTATTCGGAGAGCCGACGACAGGCGCCCAGAACGACATCGAGCAGGCAACTCGAGTTGCTCGGCTCATGGTCACCCAGTTCGGGATGAGCGACACCATCG
>JAYTVF010000126.1:0-6687 GCA_043744155.1 Acidimicrobiia bacterium
TATGAGGACGAAGCGACCTTGCGGAAGATGACCGACCACGCGTTCGCCACCGTCATGCACTCCGAAGACATCAGCGAAGGACTCACCGCCTTCATCGAGAAGCGGCAACCGAAGTGGCAGGGGCGCTGAACGAGTAGCGGCGGGTGAGTTTAGAGCGGCGGCAGGTCTCGGCTAACCACGATCGCTCGGGCCACCATGCCGAAGGTCTCGAAGAAATTCTTGGTGTGGCGGTCCCCCGGTAGGGCGACCGCATCCAGAGCGACGCAGCCGTGGCTCTGGCACCAGGCGATGGAGGCGTTCAGCAGTTCTTCGCCCACGCCGACTTCACGGGCTTCAGGATCGACGAAGATAGCCTCGATGCGGCCGGCGAGTTGGCTATCTGTGAGCCGATATGACACGACGAGGTAACCGATGGGTACCTCATCGATTGCGCCCACCAACACCGCACATTGAGGGTCGGCCAGACGCTCGCTCAGTGACCAACCCGAGCCATCGATACCAAGATGCGCTGCCCCCCCACGCTGATCCACGATCGCCGCACGCGCCTGCGCCACCAACTGCTCGAGGCAAGCGACATCGGTATGTTGCGCCAGCCGGGCGGTGACATCAAGGGCTATCACGTCCTGAGCTGCTCGATGCGGCCCAGAATTGTGCGGCGGTTGCGATGCTCCCGCTCGTAATCAGCTATGACATTGCGATCGGCCACTGATAGCGGCGCAAGCCGTCGCACGATCTCGGCGGCGGTCAGTTCGTCGAATCCGGGTATCAGAGTGCACGGCTCGATTGCTCTGGACGAGTCGGCCGCGGTTGCCGCGGACGGCTCGGCTTCTGTGGACGACTCGGCCGCGGTTGCCGCGACCGGCTCGGCTTCTGTGGACGACTCGGCCGCGGTCGCCGCGACCGGCCGCTGAGGCCGCGGGGCCGTACGCTTGTCGAATTCGCTCCGGGCTTGCGTGACGGCGAAGGTACCGATCATACGAGCCGCCCGAACCTGCCGGTCGAGTTCGGCCCGGCCTTCGGCGGCCAATTCGGGGAGGCGGTCTCGCACGGCCAGCGCAACACCGAGCGGGCCAAATACCATCAGCTGAAACAATTGACCGAGTGGTGGTTTGGCTCCGCTCATGTCAGACGCAGTCGTTGCAGAACATCTTTTTGGGGTCGGCGAGCTGGCCAGGATGTTTGACCAGAAAGCACGACTGGCAGACGAATTCGCCAGGCCGCTTTGGTTGGATGCGATCGACTGGATCACCGCGATCATCAACCTCTACCTCATCTTCATCCTCGTCGGGCTCCTCCTCGTTGGTAACGAGTCGGTCCTTCAGAATGGTGTCGAGGTCAGCTTCGACATCGTCGGGGTCGACAATATCTTCATCGTCGTCCTCGTCATCAGGGGCCGCCAAACGACGGGTCGTGGTCGCTGGCTCCTCGTCTGCGTCTTCGATCGAGTCGATCTCGTCTTCGTCGCCCCCGACGAAGGAGTCATCTTCTTCCGCGTCGAGATCATCCTCGTCCAGTTCATCTGGTTCAACGAGGCCTTCGCCGAGGTCTTCGCCGAGGTCTTCCTCTTCGAATTCGAGTTCTTCTTCGGGGATTTCGTCTTCTTCAGCCATGACGGGGCGGCATCATAGGGGGTTCGGAGCACAAAAGAGGAACACGGCTACGCAACTTCGGAAAACATCGTGCGTCCATTGAGAATTTTGGAGGCATATCGCCTTCCGGCGTTGCTCGGACCCGCTCTGCGGACCAACGACTCACCCTCGAAGTAGGCGGCCAACGCGTACTCGCCGTTGCCTGGAAACTTCTGGATCAAGTAACGAAGATAGGCGGCGGTCATCCTCAGGTTGTCGCCGGAGTTGCGCGCATCCAGTGTTGGTTCGCCCATGAGCGAGCTCGCCACCCACCTTGAAGTTGTCGGCAGCAGCTGACCGAGCCCGACGGCTCGATCCGCCGACCGAGCAGCCTGCGACCAGGATGATTCTGTGTACGCCAGCGACATCAGCAGATCTGTCGCAATGCCTGCATCCCGAGCCGTCTGTCGAAAAAGCGGCAGGAGCAGACGTTTTTCAGCGGTTTGCAAGTCACGCGGCAGAATCCCCCGCACAGCGGCAGTCGCAACGGAATTCGAGGGGACCACTAGGATCTGGCCCGGGCGAATGATGGCAGCGTTCCGAAGCCCATTGGCCTGTTGAAGGCGTTGCAACGACACTCTCATGCGGTCAGCAATACCGCTCAACGTATCGCCGCGTCTCACGACATATTGCGTACGGCTCAGCGCCGAAACCGCCGCCGAGGCGCCCGTACTCGTCGGCCCGGCCAGCAGACCAACCACGACAGCAGCGGCGACGACACTCTTGTTCAAGGGCACAACAGACCTCCACGGTGCCGCCCGCGGCCTCAAGTGTACGCATAGAACCACGCACTGTGGCAAGGACTCCGTCAAGCAGAGCAAGCGCGCCGTTGCGTGCTCATCCGTTTCGGCGCTTCTCCGCCAGACGTTCCGCTTGCAACCGTTCTAGACCAGGGTCCTCGGTGTATACGTGCTTCATCGATGCCGCGAGAGCGTGGTGGCCAGCTTGCTCGCCGATGAGCCGGTGCATCTCGATGCAGATCCGGCGATATGAGGGATGCCCCTGCGGTGCCGTGCGCAGTTCGAGCAGATGCATGGCTTCCCTGGCATTGAACTGCATCACGTACCGCACGCTGTAGGCCATCGCCACTGCGTAGACGGCTTGGTCAGGGAACATATCCGCCATGGCGTCGTAAAGTTGTGCCGATCGATCCATCGTCTCGTCGAACAACGCGCCGACGCCAGCCTCATCGACCAGGCCTGGTCGGCTGTATCCATGCACCGGCGACAATGTCTGCCAATCAATGGTGAGCAGACGGTGGCGCTGGAGGTCACGGAAGGCCCCGTAGTCTCCGAGAACATCGAACCGGTAGTCGGTTCGCTCAAAGGCCCGGCCGGGCTTGTGACGACGATTCTGCCTCTCCCCTATCGAGGCCATCAGCACCGCTGTCTTGTCAGCAGCAGACATCGTGCGTACGCGCTCGAGCACCTGGGTTTCGGGCAGCGACAGGTGCGGATACAACGCGGCCGCGATCACTTTGTCTTCACCGTCTGGATCCCAGTCGACAAGAGTGACCTCTGGTGCGTGCGCCACCTCGGCATCGGAGAACAGGCTGCGAGCCACCGCGGCGGTGTTCGTCCGGGTGGAGGCCAGGTACTCCGACCACACCACCCCGCGGTCGGGGAGATCGACTCGCCTCATGAAGGTGGGGATGATCTTTCGTAGCTCGACCAACATCAGGTCGGCGTAGAACCGGGCTTCGGGCAACGGGTGGGCTCGCATACGGAGCAGCAGATTCTCGTATCCCTGGCCCGAGCCGTAGATGCCCAGATTCGACAGTGTCGACGCGGGCAGCATGCCGCGAGCAGCATCGAGCGCCTTCGCTCGGATGGCCTGGCGGTACACGAAATCTGAGTCGGTCGGCGACTGGGCCACGGTAGCCCGCAGGTGATCGATCACGGCCTGTACGACCACGGTGTAGGCCTCAAAGGTGCGGTCCATGTCGGCCACGTAACGAGTACCGAGTGAACTGTTGAGCACCGCAGGGTCACGGTGATAGCGGTACCGGCCGCCGAGCCGCAGGTCGTAGTTGATATAGCGGGTGCTCTGTTCGATATAGGAAAGTAGTCGCCCCCACTCGAGCACCTTGGTCAGCACGTTCGATGACTGCTCACATGCCAGATGCACCCCGCCCAGCTGCGCGATTGAGTCATCGCCATACTCCACGAAGTTCTTCTCGTAAAAGGCTTCGGCCCGGCCGACGCCAACGGTGGCGTCGTGTCCATCGTCGGCCGAGATGTCGAGATCGCCGACAAACTCGTCGAGAAAGAGTCGGCGAAGACTCTTTGGGCTGCGCGAATAGCGCGACATGAGCGCGCCCTTGACCAGTTCGGGCAGATTGACCAGAGCGAAGACCGGCCCATCGACGTTGGTGAAGTACCGGCGAAGGATCTCAGTCTCCGCGTCGGTGAATTCTTCCGGCAGGTACGGTGTCATCGGTGCCGATCCTACGGCCCATGCGGGTGCCGGTGGTGGGAGGACTTATCCGGCGACCGCTCGAAACTCAGCGGTGGCGGCATCCAGCAGGCCCGAGTTGGTCCACAGATCAAGCACCGTTAACGCCATAATCTTGGCTCCGTCGATCACCGCTCTGTCGCCCTCTTCACCGCCGGCAAAGCGAGCGAAATCCTCCGAATGGATGGGCACGCCCCGAGGCGCCACCTGCAGCATGGGGTGAATAGACGGCACCAGATAGCTGACGTTGCCCATATCCGTCGATCCGGTGACCTGATAGCCAGCAGCGGGATCCTGCAACGGTCGTCCGACGGTACGAGCGTGCTCGGCAAATGATCCGAGCATCGCCAGGTTGTCGCGCATGTTGAAGTACGCCTCCGGTCCATCGCGCCAGGTGATCTGACACCCGCATCCGGTGGCACTGGCGCCAGCCTCGAGGCATGCCTGCACCCGATCCTTTAGCGGCTTGAGGCTGGCCAGTGAGGGCGACCGCACGTACCATGTGGATTCGGCCCGGTGCGGCACGATATTGGCCTTGTCGCCTCCCAAGGTGAAGATACCGTGCACCCGATCGCTCGAACCGATGTGCTGGCGGAGCGCCGCGACGTTCATATAGCCCAGTACCGCCGCATCGAGGGCGTTTCGTCCCTGCCACGGCGCGGCCGCAGCGTGCGCGGCTAAACCTTCATAACGGGCCACCACAGGCTGCATGGCCAGGCATTGCATCGACAAAAGATCGGCATCGGCCGGATGAATCATCATCGCCGCGTCGACACCCTTGAATGCCCCCCGTTCGGCCATCACGACTTTGCCGCCGCCACCTTCCTCGGCGGGTGTGCCAAGAATGAGTAATCGGCCACCCGTGGCTTCGGCCACGGCCGCGGCGGCCAGACCGGCTCCCAAACCGGCCGATGCGATGACGTTGTGGCCACAGGCATGTCCAATGCCGGGCAGGGCATCATATTCGAGCAGCACCGCAATCACGGGTCCGTCTCCCGTTCCCGCCGTGGCCCGGAAGGCCGTCGGGACATCAAACGCGCCGCGCTCGGTGGCTAGCCCGGCACCCTCAAGCGCCGAGGTGAGTACCTCATGGGCATGATGCTCTGCGAAACCTAGCTCGGGGTTGCGATGAATTGAATGGGAAACGTCGAGCAGGGCGGCGGCATTGCGATCCACATGTTCGAGGATCGAGGAATGGAGTGAGTCAAGAGTCACAACGACACCCTAAAGCACAATGGTGAGCGCATCTGGTTCGACCCTGAGACGCACAGAGGGAGAACAGCCCACCCAAGCGCCATCGAGCCACACCTCCAACGATTCACCAAAGTCGATCTCTCCGGTGATCAGCCGACGTTGTCTGATCTTTGGATGCGGGACATGAGTTCCGCTGACCAAACGACGTCGGGCCTTGAGACGATCGGCAACCGAAAGAGTCGCCTCGAAGGTGTCCACCACCCCGTCGTTTGGATGGCCCCGTGGGGCAACATCCCACGTGTCGATGAACTGGGCGTTCATGGCCGCCACCAGCGGGCCCCGCCACCAGCCCCGTCGGGCCACTAAGTGGGCCGCGAAAACGTCGGCCACGCCGTCGAATTGCACATGGCAGAGATCCACCGGAAATGCCATATCGAGTGCACCCGGCCCACCCAGCGTTCGACACAGGTCACCACCGGTGACCCCGATCGTGCGTGTACCTTGGCGCAGCAACGCACGCAATGCCTGGTTCGACGCAGCGATGGGGGTGCCGGGCGGTAGCGTGCCGGGCGAGCCCCAATCGACCCCTTTGCCGATCACCACTACGACGCCTCGGGTGTCGATTCGGCCGGGAGGGTGATCGGCTCGATTTCTACTGCGCTCGACGCCGCAACGACGCCACGGAAAAGGCTGTCCCGAGCCTGTGCTGCGGCCCGGCGCGTGGCGGGCAGTTCGGCGATCTCAGCGATCTGGCGTAGCAGATCGACCAGTTGTTTGATGTTCCGGACGAAATCTCCGCCGGAGAGCTCTTCCTCCTCCACGACTTGGGCGAAGCCCTCACCTGCCGCCCAGGCGTAGGCCACGGCAACAAAGGTGGGATCGGGGGTACGTGTGGGATTCAACCCGGCTTGCAGCTCTGCGCCCGCCAACTGGCCAGCTAGGTGTTCGATCGACTTCCAGCGCTTCTTGACCTCGCCACTCGGAAACCAGGGCGCAGGAGGCGGCTCCGATGATCGATGTTCGTAGGTGAACACCGAAACCATGCCGGCCATCGCGGCTCCGTCCAGCCCGTCGAGCAGTCCTCGACGAAGCGCCTCCAGAATCAGCAGGTCACATTCGTGGAAAAGTCGCGAAAGCTGCCGTCCGGCCGGTGTCAGGGCCCATTCCTCGACGTATCCCCACGAGGTGAGCACGTCCATTACTCGGTCGAACGCTTTGGCCAAGCTGCGACTGCGGCCACCGACTTTGGTCACCAACTCTGCGATTTCGCGTTCGACTCGTTCGGCGCCAGCGGCCGCTTTCAAGCGAGCGGCCAGGTCGGGGTCGGCCATTACAGGATGCTGGCCCGCTGCCACTTGTTGCGAGGAGCGAGGCACAGCTTGTGTCATGAGCTTCGAGCGGCCAAGCGCCC
>JAYTVF010000127.1:0-6683 GCA_043744155.1 Acidimicrobiia bacterium
CGGGTGAGCACGACGAGTAAGCCGACAGCCAACCAGCCGAATCCGAAGGCCCCGATGAGGGGAAGCACCCCCAACCAGTAGGCGACGACCACCCCGGGAAAGGTGGCGTGGGCGAGCGCCACGGTGAAAAACTGTAGTCGGCGCAGCACGACATGCACGCCAATCACCCCGGAAACCAGGCCGGCCACTACCACCTCAAGTGCGGCGCGTTGATACAGGCTGAGGTTCATGACAACGCCGCACGTGCCGCGGCCGCCAAGGTGGCGCTGGCGTGACTTCGGCCATGTCGGATCAGGAATCGTCCTGAGGCCACGACGGCGAAGACCAGGGTGAGCAACACCGTGATAGCGGCGCCGGGTTCGATGCGCAGGTCGTGATCGACCGATGCCACATAACTGACGGCCAAACCGAGGGCGCCGCAGGCCGCCACCAGTGCGATGGCGATGCCTGCGATGGCCCTGATGTTGGCGCTCATCAAGCGGGCAGTAGCGGCCGGTGTCACGAGTAGGGCCACAACCAGAGCGGTGCCGATGGCACGTGCCGCGGCAACGATGACCAGAGCGACGGCGGCGTTGCTGATGGTGTCCACCACCACCAACCGATACCCGAGGGCGCGAAAGGCATCGGGGTCAAAGGCCCGAAGCACCAACTCCTTGGCGGTGATGGCCATTGTGACGGTGACGACGACGGTGATGACTGCGGTTTGGATGAGGGTCGACTGATCCACCGTCAGCAGATGCCCGAACAGCAAGGAGTTGAGGTCGGAAGAAAAGCTGGGGCGCCTACTGACCACCACGACGCCAGCGGCGAAAAAGGTGGCCACCAGAAGCGCGAGAACAGAGTCGTCATCCACCCGCGGCAACGAGCCGAGCACGGTCAACAGCACGGTCGACAGCACGGCTGCCACGAGCGCCCCGATAAACAGGGAGCCACCAGCGAAGAATGCCACGGCAATCCCGGGAAACATGGTGTGGGTGAGGGCATCGGCCACGAAAGCATGGCGGCGGATGAGAACGAAGGTGCCGACCACACCCGCGACCACGGCGAGCAGACAAACCTCGACCAAGGCCCGCTGCATGAACGGCTCGCGAAACATCAGTGACTATGAGCGACGATGACCGTCGTGCCGTTGTCGACCGAATGGATGGTCGGGCCATAGGCCGCGGCTAGGCGTTCAGGGGTGAGCACATGATCAGGGCGGCCAAATCCCACCATATGTCCGTTGATGAGGCAGGCTTCGCTGCAAGCTAGATGGGCAAAGGCCAGGTCGTGGGTGGATATGACGATGGCGACGCCTTGTCGGCGCAGGTGCTCGATCACCTCGACCAACAACTGTTGACTGGTGGCGTCCACGCCGTTGAAGGGTTCGTCGAGCAGTAGCAAACGGGCGTTCTGCGCCATGGCTCGGGCCAGCAGCACTCGCTGGCGTTGCCCACCCGACAGGGTACCGAATCGGTCGTCGGCCCGGTCGGTGAGGCCGACCTGGTCGAGCGCACGATGGGCGGCAACCCGGTCAGCCTTTTGTGGCCGGCGAAGCCAGCCGACCTGGCGATACCGACCCTGTAACACCACCTCGAACGCGCTGATCGGAAACTCAGGGTCGAGGGAGTCGGCTTGGGGCACGTAAGCAACGTGACGACGGGCGGCGACCGGATCGAGCCCGAGTACTGAGACCGTGCCCTTCACCACCGGGGCCAAACCCAAAATGGCTCGTAGTAGTGTCGATTTCCCGGCCCCATTCGGCCCGACGACTGCTAGGGATGACCCGGGCGCCAAGTCAAACGTCACTCCGTGGAGCACCGGTTCGCGGTCGTAGGCAACGGCGAGGGAGTCGATACACAGGGCGACGGCGTCGGTCATGACAGAGCCATCATCAGGGTTCGCATGTTGTGCCGCATCATCTTCAAATACGTGTCGCCGTCAGAGCCGGGTGGCCCCAGGCTGTCGCCGTAGAGGGCGTCGGGCCCCATGACGACCCGCACACCGGCTTCCTCGGCGACGGCCCGGGCGGTCTTGGGTGGCAGCGAAGCTTCTGAGAAGACGGCTTTCACATGCTGCGTAGTGATTTTGGCCACCAGTGAACGTACGTCGGCAGGGGAGAGCTCGGAGGATGTATCGAAGCTCGGTAAAACCGAACCCACGAAGTCGAGGTTGTAGCGGGCGACGAGGTAGCCAAACGCGTCATGGTTCGTCACGAGTCTCGGGGTATCGAGTGTGGCGAAACTGGTGGCGAGGTCGGTATCGAGGGCGTCGAGTTCGGCCTGATAGCGAGCGCTCCGAGCGGCGAACGCCGCTGCTTCGGATGGCAACGCACGGCTGAGCGCGCTGGCGATGTTGGCCACCATGATCTTGGCGTTGCGAGGGTTCTGCCAGACATGCGGATCGCGACCCCGAGCCACCACCCCGTCAGAAGCGGTCACGATGACACCGACGGGTTTGGTGGCACGTTGGGCTTGAACGAACCACGGTTCCAGGCCCAGACCATTGCGTATGATCACCGACGCCTGGGTGATGGCGTGAAGATCGGCCGCGGTTGGCTCGTGATCGTGCGGATCGACGCCGGGTCGGATGACGCTATAGATCCGCACGGATTCACCCCCGATCACGCGGGCGAAGTCGGCGGTCTGGGTGGTGGTGGTGACCACAAGCGGAACAAGGTCGCGGGGAGCAGCAGCAGTGGCGGTGCACCCGGAACTGCACACACTGAGAACGGCACCGATGGCGACGAACGAACGCACATGGAAATGATACTGATTCTCATAGTTGATCGCAATGTCGCCGACCGACCCGCGGTTCGCCGGTGACCAGGTATCATCTCTCGATGGTCGGCAGCGAGTTGGATACCGTCGCTACCTCGCGACTACGGCGTGATAGTCAGCGCTACACCCAGAACCGTCGCGAGTTGGTACGCCTGCTTGGCGAGACGCCCGACCCGCTCACCATCCCCGAAATTCTCGAGCATCGACCCGATCTGGCCAGTAGTTCGGTGTATCGAAATTTGGCGGTGCTCGAACGCGCTGGTGTGGTGCAGCGCATTATCACCTCCGACGAATGGGCACGTTACGAGCTGGCCGAAGAGTTCACCGAACATCATCACCACTTGATCTGCTCGCACTGTGGCATCGTTCGCGATTTCACCGTATCGCCCGATCTGGAATCTTCCATCGATTCGGCCTTAGCCGACATTGCCAGGCGAGCCGGGTTCCAGGTGGAACACCACACCCTCGACCTCGTCGGGTTGTGTCTGCAGTGCGCCGGCGCTTCAGACGCGAAGGGCACGCACCAGCGACCACAACGCCAAGGCGGCGAACACACTGGCGGCCAGCGTGTGCAAAAGGTGAATGGGCAGCCGCACCAGCAATCGTCGCCCGACCAGCACGGCGATGCCCGCCACCGCCCATAGTGCCAGCACTCCACCCAGGAATACTGTGATCGGGCTGGGTTGGGTAGCGGCCAATCCGGCGATGGTGAGCTGGGTCAGGTCGCCCATCTCAGCTACCAGAACCGTGCCGAAGGCCATGCCCATTACCTTCGGGAATGACAGCATGGGCGCCCGAGTGGCATCGTCGGCTGTGGCGGCGTCGCCACGACTCCGCCACAGCACCAAGGCCCCAGCGGCGAACAAGACGGCGGCGGCGAGGGCCACAAGGCGCGACGGCAGATGACTGAGGAGGCCGCCCGCCAACGTGGCTAGCGTGGCATGCACCGTGAACGCACCGGCCACGCCGAGCCACACCGCCAGCGGTCGCCGGTGAGTGCCGGTGAGGATGAGAGTCGCCACCATGGTCTTGTCGGGCAGTTCGGCCAGGAACACCGGTGCGAACGCGGCCAGGAATGACGACCAGTGCATCAGCGGATCTTTACCGGGGTGGAGAATCGCACCGTCTCGTTGCCGTAGACAGCGAACACTTCCAGGTTCCACTGCCCGGAAAACGGCAGCACAACCCTCTCGAAACTGGCGTGGTTGGCCAGCCGTTGGGTCGGTTCAGCCTGGATGGGCGGTATGTCCTTGGTGGCCAGGCTGAGGCGAATCGTGATGGATCGCGGGTTTCGGATCGAACCGTCGTTGTTGGTCACGGTGACATGTACCGCGTTGACGCCCTGCGCGCCGGGCTCGACGATGATGTCGGCGGATCGTCCTGCGACGGTCAACACTGTGGCAAACGGTTTGGCAACCGCCGGGCTCGGCGGCGGGGTGTTCGATAAGGAAACAGTCAACGCCAAGACGCCGGCCGCGAAAAGTACTTCAAGGGCCACCAGATCTCGCAAACGAAGACCCACCCCACTGCCAGCGGCCGCCGAAACGGGTATCGCCGTGGTGTCGGTGGCATCTGCTGTCGGTGTCGGTGTCGGTGTCGCGCTGTCCCCGCTCAGGGTTGTCATCTCGGCCGCGTCCGAGCCGACGACGGTCGCTGCAAGGTCGGGGCGACGTAGCAGTAATCGCGATGCTCCACCGATGACGATAAGCACCGCGACGACCACCAGTTTGCTGCGCAGCGATGCACCGTAAGGGGTGGACCATCCCGACCAGCTACGCAGTTGGCGCACCGTTTGTATCGCCCC
This sequence comes from Acidimicrobiia bacterium, assembly GCA_043744155.1. Classification (GTDB taxonomy): domain Bacteria; phylum Actinomycetota; class Acidimicrobiia; order Acidimicrobiales; family Ilumatobacteraceae; genus JANMCE01. The sequence continues at coordinate 4,564 of JAYTVF010000127.1, forward strand.
TGATCCGACCACGCCGACCACGCTCCACAACGCCACGCGGGAAAATCGGCGCACCGCCGTCACGCCGGCCCCGGTAGACAACGACACGAACGCCAGCACCAGGCCTCCGACCCATGCGCTTGAGGCCGCTAGGTGTACCACGGTGGTTGTGACCCCGATGGTCGGCCATTGACCGCTGGTACCGTGCCCGCCCTTGGCCATACCGAGGAAGACCGCCAACGAGGACACCGCAAGCAATCCGTACCGAATCAGCCTCGAGGGGTGTCGGCGGAACAGAACGGCCGCCAAGGCGACGATGGTGCCGAGACTGCGCACTTCCCACCAATTCGCGGCATGACTGGCCAGTACGCTGCGCCATCCGGTGCGGTCGACGACTCCGGCCAGGCCACGACCCGACGCGGAGCCTGCCGCTAGAGCCAGCAGTGTGAGCGACGCCGCGATCGACAGCACCGAAGTCGCGGTCAACACGCGGGTCGCTCGACGGGTGCGAATGCCGTCGGGCCAGCACACGAAGGTGAACAGCAGGCCGCCAAGGGTGATCATCACGGCGCTATAGAGCAGTTGTCGTGTCAGGTTCGTCACCAGTGGGAGCGCGCCCTGATCGCCCGTCGCCGACAGTTTGGTCACGAGGTTGGGTGACACGGGCACGCTGGCCCGACCGATCTGAAACGTGAACGAACCGCGAGTGATGTGTCCGTCGGCGGCGGTGATCTGATAGATGGCCAGGTAGCCACCATCGGGTAGGGCTGGCACCGAGGCGGCGACCGCGTTCTTTTCGTCGAGGGGATGCACCGGGGCACCAATCGCCACGTTCTTGCCCACACCGTCGACCAACCGCATGGACCCAAGGGAGATTTCGACCGGGCTCCCGAACCGCACCAATATTTGGGGCGGGCTACCATCCACCGTTGCACCAGGGGCCGGCTCAGTGCCCAGAGCGGCGGCATGCGCGCTAGCCGGAGTCTTTGGCAAAAGCAGGGAAATGACCAGGAACGTCAACGCCATGGCCCCGGCCGTGAGCCACCGGTGGGTCGACGGGACACGAAAAGGCATGCTCCTAGGTTGTCACCTCAGCGGGCGAAACGGGGGACACGGGCCTGTCGGCCGATAGGTTGAGTTCCCATGCATCCTGTTCTGCCGCCTGGTCGCATCATCGAACTCCCTGGTCGGGGCGAGGTCTTCTTCCGTCAGCACCTCGGCGGTGAACCGGGCTCCCCCACCCTGCTGCTGCTTCATGGGTGGACGGCGAGCGCCGACCTGCAGTGGTTCACGGCCTATGAGCGCCTCGGAGAGCGGTATCCCTTCATCGCCATTGACCATCGTGGTCACGGTCGGGGCATCCGCACGCGAACTCCATTTCGGCTGGAGGACTGTGCCGATGACGCCATGGCGCTCGTCGCGGTACTCGGCATCGATCGCGTCATCCCCGTCGGCTATTCGATGGGAGGCCCGCTAAGTCTGCTGGCCGGGCAACGCCACCCCGATCACGTGCAGGGTTTAGTGCTGGCAGCCACCGCCATGGAGTGGCAATCAACCCGACGAGATCGCTGGGATTGGGCCTTTCTCCCGTTCGGCGAGACCATCTTCCGGTCACGGGTCTCGTCTCTGGGGGCCGCGTTGTGGACACGCCAGACCGCGCGGTCACAGCCGCTGCCCTATCGGGAGTGGCTGTTGAGCGAGTTGCGCCGAAGTGATCCACGGGCCCTCACGGACGCCGGCCGGGCCTTGACTACCTTTGATGCCCGACCTTTCGTCGAGACCATCAAGGTGCCTTCGGCGGTGCTGGTGACCACCAAGGATCGCCTGGTCAAACCATTCAAACAACGGGCGCTGGCCGTAGCGTTGGGCGCGGCGGTAGTCGAGATGCCGGGTGATCACGGATGTACCGTGACCCAGCCCGAACTGTTTGCCGACCGCCTCCGTCAGGCCGTCGACATTGTGGCTGGCCTCGGTGCGAATCCCGCATCGAGAGTGGTGCCCGCCGTCAGCCAGGCACCACTCGCGCATTAGTTCCCGGCTAACCCCAATGCCGTTCAGTTAGGCGCGTGAGATGGGTGATGTGGTGGGACGAGCCGACCGGCGTTCGCACACAACCGGCCCGCCAAAAGCACACAACCCCT
>JAYTVF010000128.1:0-2072 GCA_043744155.1 Acidimicrobiia bacterium
TGGCCGAGCCCGCGATCATGGATGATGGCGTCGCGTCTTTTGGCGGCCGACCTCGACATCTCGCCTGCGGTGGGGGAGGCCGCGGCGGGTGAATTCGACGCCTTTAGGACCGTCTACGCATCGCTGCCAGATCTCGAACGAATCTTGGAAGGCAAGGGGCGCTCGATAAAGCTGCCGTCGGAACCATCGGCCCGCTACGCCATGGTGCTCGGCCTCGCCATGCGGGCCGAGACCGCAGTACGAGGTTTGCACGGGTTTGGCTGGTTGGTGAAACGGGCGGACGCCGAATGGGTGCAGCTGTACGCCGGAGACTTGGCAGCTCACCTTCGCGGGTTTGGCCAAATTGGACTGTTGGCCACGATGGCCGCCGAGGACCCTGAATTCGCTCGTTTCGTGGCCGAATATTCTGCTCTGACCGGTCACGGGTCGCCGCCGTCGTGAGCGACGCGGTCACTATGGCTCGCGGCGCATCGCGTGCGGCGATCGACTCCTCTGCGCTCGCCGCCGAGCGTGAGGCCGCCGATCCGACCACTCCGATCGCGATGCTGGAGCGGCTTTCGCGCCACCGCAGCCGAGCCGTGCGAGCCGCGGTGGTCAGCAATCCGAACACCTCGTTGCGGGTGCTCGGCCGGCTGGGACGCGCGTTTCCGCATGAGCTGGCACGAAACCCGTTGTTGGCCTGGCTACATGTGGAAGACGCCGACTTCTTGGCCCGCTTGCCCCGTATGGTGCGCCACCGCGTGTTGATGGTGGCTGACGAGGGGCTGCTGTGGTGGGCCGCTCGGTTTGGCGATGACGACGACCGTCGTGCGTTGCTGGCCAATCCGGCTGCATCGACCGATCTGGTGCTCTGGCTGATCGACAACGCCACAGCGGAGGTGGCCGTCGCCGCCCGCAGCCATGTGAATCATCCGTACCCGTCACTCGACATGACCCCGTGGCCAACCGCAGGTGGCCGAGAGTTCGAAGATCTTCTGGCGACAGACCTCATCCCGTCATGGTTGTTGCCTGCAGCAGCCGAATCGGCCGATACCGACATTCGCCGGGCGGCAGTGGACCGAGCCGATCTCCTCGGAGATTGTGTTGACAGTCTGCTCTTCGACGGAGATGAAGGCATTCGTAGGGCTGCCGCCGATCATCCGAACGCCTCGCCGGATCTGTTGAGTTTTCTGGCCGCGTTGGACGATCTCGATGCTTCGCTCCCTCCTTTTCCGCCAGGTGTGCTCGACCGACTGCTCGGTTCAGGGACTGCTCGCGGCGCGCTTCGACTGGCCCGGCGCCACGATCTGCCGATCGAACTGGTGCGGCGGCTCACCGGCTACGACGATTGGACTGTTCGTCAAGCGGTAGCCGGGAGCCGGTCATTGGATGATGCGTCGGCGCTTGTTTTGGCCCTGGACAACGATCGAGACGTACGAGCGGCGTTGGTGGCCAACCCAGCGTGTCCTGCGATGGTCATCGCTCTTTTACAGCAGGACAGCGACGCCCTGGTTCTGGCTGCGCTACCACCCAACACGATGGCTGTCAGCCGGGGGGTGGTTGACAGCCTGGAGGGGCGAAGCGATCGTGGGCGGGTGGTGGCAGCTGCTCAGCCCAAAGCGGGTCGCGCCCGACTTACTCGTCTGGCGACCGATCCCGACTGGCGGGTGCGCCACGCGGTAGCGGGGAACGCTGCGACTCCCACCAGCGTGCTGGCTCAGCTCGCCCTCGACCCCGATCGCGATGTGCGTGCTGCCGTGGGCGCAAACCCGACGGCGGGTGCGATCACCCGCCGTCGGCTCGCAGAGGACGGCGACGAGCGAGTCCGCCTGGCCGTGGTTTCGGTGGCGACGGAGCCTGAGGTCTTCGGCCGTTGCGCGAAGGAGAACGACCGAGCTGTGCTGACAGCGGCGGTGCGCAATCCCCATTGCCCCGACGACATGGTGCCGATCTTCGTGCGACGCGGAGACAACGCCACGGCGCGAGCTGCTGCCGAGCGCACCCGCATCTCCGCTGATCTGTTCACTGAATTGGCGGCCACCGACGACGATCAGATTCGGCTCGTGTTGTTACGGCGTGCAGATACGCCCGAC
>JAYTVF010000129.1:0-2072 GCA_043744155.1 Acidimicrobiia bacterium
CTGCCCACGCGCCGACTCGGCTGCTCGACTCCCGCGAGACCGTGTTGCGACCCAAGACACGCACCATTCCGATTCCCGCGACGCAAACTGTGGGCTTGACGGTGATCGTCACCCGGCCGAGCGCCGACGGGTTTGCGTCGGTCCACCCGTGCGATCAGCCGATCACGACATCGAACCTGAACTTTCGCGCCGGACAGACAGTGGCCAACCTGGTGCTCGCCTCGGCAGTCCAGCCTCTGTGTGTCACCACCTCGGTGGCCGCAGACGTCGTCGTCGATGAAGTGGCCTCGGTCGGGTCTGGCAGCCTGCGAGTGGCTGCGCCTCGCCGGCTTTTCGACACCAGGGACCAGGCATCATGGGTGGGGGCGAACGGGGTTGTTCGGTTGGCGGTCGGCGCCGCCCGCACCCTGCTGCTCAATGTCACCGCTGTTCGGCCCCTCGGCAGCGGCTTCATCAATGTCTGGCCGTGTGCACAACCCGAACCGAACACGTCGGCGCTGTCGTGGACAGAGCCGACCACGGTCGCCACTGCGGTGGTCGCTCGCGCCGACTCCAGCGGGAATGTGTGTGTTCGTCCCAGTGTCGGGACCCACATGTTGGCCGATCTGCTCGCCAGCGACGCTGAGGTCGCCTCGGTCATTTCTCCCAGCATCACCGGGCGCACCAACGAGTTGCTGCTCGGAACCAGCGTGCAAGGCCGCCCGATCATCGCCCGTGCGTACGGTACCCCTGCAGCTCGACCAGTACTGGGGGTAGGGGTCATCCACGGCGACGAGCAGTCAGGCTTGGCCATCGTGGCCGACCTGAAATCGAGCATCATCCCCGCGGGCGTCGAGATGTGGTTGATCGACTCCGTTAACCCCGATGGCGTGGCGATGAACATCCGCCAGAACGCCAACGGGGTGGATCTCAACCGAAACTGGCCGACCAACTGGCAGCCCATCGCCCGCAGCAATAACTACTCGGGCACGGCCGCGCTCTCCGAGCCCGAGACCCGGGCCGTCAACGCATTCATCGGCCTCATCAAGCCCGTCGTCGGCGTGTGGTGGCACAACGTGGGTGACTACGTCGACGATTCGAGGTCCAGCGCGGCCCAGCCGGATCTGATCACGATGTACGCCGCCCAAGCGTCGATCGGTATCGACGATGCCCCCTGTCTGGGCTTCTGCGGCGGTACGGCCACCCAGCACATCAACGCCACGGTGAACGGTGCCACCCATATCGTGGTCGAACTTCCCGATCCGCTTTCCGCTGCTGGTGCCCTTCGTCATGCCAAGGCGTTTCTCGTCATAGCCGCAGCCAGCTAGGTCTCTCAAACCTGTTCGCCAACGGTCGCTAGAGTGCCAGGATGCCCGTCCGTGTCGCTGTCTTTGGCTCATTGAACCACGACATCACCCTGACGGTGCCCCACATGCCAACGGGCGACGAAACACTTCACGCCACGGGGTATGCCGAATTTTGCGGCGGGAAGGGCTTCAACCAAGCCATAGCGGCGGCCCGCCTCGGCGCAGCCAGCGAAATGATCGGATGTGTCGGTCATGATGCCCCGGGTACCATGCTGCTCGGGGCGTTGACCCTCAATCATGTCGGTCATCGATTCGTGAGCCGGGTGGATGAGCACACGGGCACGGCGCTTATCACTACCGATGCCAACGATGTCACCATCGTGTTGGTGACCGGAGCGAATGGTGCGCTCGAGACCCATCACGCCGACGCGGCGCGGCAAGTGCTCGAACACGTCGACCTGCTCTTGTTGCAGGGCGAGGTGTCGCATCACGCGGCCGCCCACGCAGCCGAGATCGTGAGGCAAGCGGGTGGCCTGGTGGTGTTCAGCCCGGCGCCGGTCAATCCCGACAGCGCGCTGGTGCTGCCCCTCGCATCGTTCGTCGTCGCCAATCGCGGCGAGGCTGCTGCGCTCGGCCTTGAGCCGGGGCACAACGTCGTGGTTACCCAGGGTGCAGCCGGCACCCTCGTAAACGACCGGGTGGTTCCTGTGTTTCCCGCCCAAGTCGTCGATCCGACCGGAGCCGGTGACGCTTTCACGGCCGCCTTTGGTGTGGCGCTGGCCGAGG
>JAYTVF010000130.1:0-2069 GCA_043744155.1 Acidimicrobiia bacterium
CGATACGAGCGGCGCAAGACGCACACGTCATCCCGCCGATGGTGAGCCGAACCCGCTCGCTGTCCGGGTCGACGGTCGCCGCATCGTCGACGGCGGTGGAGGTCATGGCGTTGCCGCGTATCCCGCTTCGACGATCGCCGCACGAATCGCCTGTTCGTTCAGGTCGGTACCGCTCACGACGACCGATTTTGTATCGAGATCGATAACCACGCTGTCCACTCCGACAAGCGATCCCACCTCGCCGGTGATGGCGTGGACGCAGTGCTGGCAGCTCATTTCGGGCACGATGAGGGTGAGAGCGGCGGTGGCGGACATGGAGCACTCCTTCGAAGGGGTCGTGCTCAAGATACCCTACGGGGGTACAGTACGAGGATGGCCCGGAAGAATCCTCAGACAGTCCCCGCCGTTGGCTACGCGACGAATCGAGGCGATTACCTCGCTCGCCTTCGTCGTATCGAAGGGCAGGTCCGCGGGCTCCAGCGAATGGTGGAGGAGGACAAGTACTGCATTGACGTCCTCACCCAGATCGCGTCGGTAACCAAGGCGCTACAAGGCGTTGCTGTGCGCCTGCTCGATGAACATCTGCATCATTGTGTGGCCGACGCCGTGGCCAAAGGCGGACCGTCCGGGGCGGAAAAACTCTCCGAGGCCACCCGGGCGGTCGAACGCCTTCTCAAGTCGTAACTAGTCACTTGGCGCTGTGAACCGCTGCACACGAACCGGGAAGCGAAGCTCAACGGGTACGACCGGCATCGTCTTTGAACGGCATGATCGACATCGCCGCCGCTGTTCTTGCCCGCCGAAGGGCCACCATGCCCCTACTGGACAGCTTCGTTACTTGCGTTTGTCGCCCGGGCTCTGGCTGTCGGCCTTGCCCGGGCCCGAGCCACTAGTGAGCGTTTTGAACGCACCGAGATCCTTGACGTCCATGGCCTGATATGTCTTCTTCATTCGACGCTCCTTGCGGGAAAAATACCTGTCCGTGTACCTTACACGCGAACACCGGCCGTGGCTAGGGCTGACTTTGCTCCAGCCACAGGCAAAGTGCGAGGCCGTTCCACCAGCCCCATACGCCGTCAGCCGGCCACGGATCGTGTTCGATGGCCGACTGCGACGCTTGCAGCCCGTCGAAATCGACGGTGCGTTCCCATTTGTTGCCAGACGAAGCCCGCAAGTTCCGCACCGACATTGCTATCGTCAGCGCAGCACGCACCCACGGCTCGTTGAAGGAAGCCTTGTCGATTCGGTTCAAGGTTGCCGACGGCAGCACGGCCGCCAGGGCCAGCCGGTGTAGCCCGCGGTTGCGGTCACCGGCCGTAACCAGATCCTCACCGAGCGACAGGACATATTCGATGAGGCGGACATCCAGGAAAGGATGCCGGGCTTCCACCCCGTTGGGTGCGCTCAGCCGGTCCCAGAGATCGACGAACCACGAGATGTCACCCAAGTAGTTGGACTGTCGGTGGGCGCGAGTGCGCTTCCATCCCCCCGGCATTAACCGGGCCGGCGGAAGGGGAGCCGATCCGGCGACGTCGGGCTGGATGAAGCCTCCGTAGCCTGGCGTTCGGCTTCGTCGGAACCGGCGCATGATCACGTCGGTGCTGGCAGCCGGGAGCATGAACACCAGTGCTCGGACCACTTCACGGGCCGTGTATCGGATTGTTTCGCTCACGCTGAAGCCAGCCTGGTGCATGAGACGCCACCAGCGAAGTACGTGGCCGCGAGCTAGCAAGCCCATCGCTGCGCCCTGCAAGGAGCCGAGGAGCAGATGATCGCCGCATTGGCCGCCCAACATCACCCGGCAACCCAGGGAAGACGTGATGCCGTAGAGCGGCACGAACCACTTGCTGTCCGGGGTGCTTGGCAGATCGAGTGTCTGGCGCACTTCCTCGGCGAAGTCGTAGGGCCCACAGGCCGGGGCATCGAGCCGATGCACCTCGATGCCCATGGAGGCCGAGGCCGCATCGATGAACGGCGACTCGTCGCAACCCAACCCCGGAAACACCACGGCGACCCCGACGACGCTCTCGCGCCCGGCGATGGCCACGGCAGCGCCAGCGACGGATGTG
>JAYTVF010000131.1:0-2066 GCA_043744155.1 Acidimicrobiia bacterium
ACCTACGGAGCAGCCCTTCCCCTCGGCCGGCGGGAGCGGGCAATAGGCTCAGGTCATGGCCGAGCCTGGAGGGAACGACTGGCAGCGTCGTTACAGCGAGTCCGTCGAGGCTGAGGTCGCCCACCAGGGACGCGAGAACGAAAATCGCAGGCCGATGACGTTCACTGACTTCAGGATTTGGTCGCTTGTGGTTGTGCCGACGATCGGGCTGGCGCTGGCGGGAATCGGCTGGCTCTTCAGAAACGCTGACCGTTCGATTCGGTGGGCCGGTTGGGTGACGGTTGCGTGTTTGTGCGTGTTCGTCCTCGCCGTCGTCGGGTGGCGACATCGCGTGACCACACGCGGCGCGGCAGATGAGTGGTCGGCTCGGCCTCCGCTGCCAAGCGCCTCGCTCGCTTCCGATGACGAAGCCCCTGTCTGTCAGGGTGAGGTGAGACACCTGGTGTAGCGGTTCTTCACTCGTTCCAGGGCAAGAACGGATCATGACCCCGATGACTTTGACTTCTGCAGATCTTGTTGGCCGCGCCCACACTGGGGGGATGGATGAGATCGACCCAGCAGCTCGACCGCGACGGCGGACCTTCACCGCCGTCGAGAAGCACGCCTACTTGGATGCGTACGACGCCCTGCCCAAGGGCAGCTCGGAGCGGGGTGCGTTCTTGCGCCGCGAGGGCCTGTACTCGTCGCATCTGTCGGAGTGGCGCAAGCAACGCGACACCGGCGCCCTGTCGGGTTTGGCACCCAAGGAGCGGACCGGCAAACGCTCCGCCGGCGACGTTGAGTTGGACCGGTCCCGCCGGCGGGTCGCCCGGCTCGAGCACGAGCTCGAACGCACGAAGCTGGCGTTGGACATCATGGGAAAAGCACACGCGCTCTTGGAACTCATCTCCGAGAGCGCGGACACCGCAAAGAGGTCGAAGCCGTGATCGACGACTACTTCGACGACCTCGCCAACGTGACGTGCACCCGCCGTGCTGGCGGGCTGCTGGGTCGGTCACGAGCAACGCACTACCGGCACCGCCGTGGCCTGGTTCTGGGGCCGCTGGCACCGCGGCCGGCACCGGCGAACTCGTTGTCCGAGACCGAACGCCAACAGGTGTTAACGATGTTGCGTTCCGAGGAGTTCTGCGATCTCGCACCCGCCCAGGTGTGGGCGCGGTTGCTCGATGACGGCACCTACCTGTGTTCGATCGCCACCATGTACCGGCTCCTCGCGGTCGCCGGTGAGAACCGGGAACGCCGCCGTCAGCGCACTCACCCGGCGAAGAAGAAACCAGAGCTGATGGCCACCGCCGCGAACCAGGTGTGGAGTTGGGACATCACGAAACTCCGCGGGCCCACCCGTGGCGTCTACTACGAGTTGTTCGTGATCATCGACATCTACTCGCGTTACGTGATCGCCTGGACAGTGGCCGCGGCCGAGACCGGCGAACTGGCCAAAGAGTTCATCGATGGCGCGTTCAACGCCCAGGGTGTCGGACGCGATCAGCTCACCTTGCACGCCGACCGCGGCACCTCGATGACCTCCAAACCCGTCGCCCAGCTCCTCGTCGACCTCGGCGTCGCCCGCAGCCATAGCCGACCGCACGTGTCGAACGACAACCCGTACTCCGAGGCCGGGTTCAAGACCCTCAAGTACTGCCCGGCGTTCCCAGGATCCTTCGGGTCGATCCAACACGCCCGAACGTTCTGCGAGACATTCTTCGCCTACTACAACCACGAACACCGCCATTCCGGCATCGGGCTTCACACCCCGGCATCGGTGCACTACGGCACCGCCAGCGAGATCCGTGAGCAGCGCGCCATCACCCTCGATGCCGCCTACACAGCCAATCCCGACCGGTTCCGTGGCCGCCGGCCCACACCACCCAAGCTCCCCACCGTTGCCTGGATCAACGACCCCTCAAGACAAGCAAACATCCAAAGCAAGTAATCCCGCTCGTGTCTCAAAATCCTTGACAGGTTCCGGGCTTGCGCGGTAGACGACATGCCGCTGTCGTCGCGTTGATGAGTGCGCTGACGGTGTGACTGGTCGATACCTGCTCTCGGAGATCGCACGCTGAGAA
>JAYTVF010000132.1:0-2065 GCA_043744155.1 Acidimicrobiia bacterium
TCGACGAAGTATCCGATACATCAACCATGAGAATGCAAGAACTCATCGTGATGCAGCCCGACGGTGTCGTGCGGCTGAACTTTCATAATCGACTGACCATCCTTGGCGGATTGGATCAGATGGAACGGGAGAGCGTCGTAGAGCTCTTCCACCGAGCGATGCACGGGGCGGTGGACCACGCGGAGCTTCGCTATCTCGATGCGTCGGGTCGACGGCTGCTGGTTCGCCGCAGCGGTGGACGACGTCGGGTATCGATTCTCGATGACGCCGGTTCTGGCGATGCCAGCGTGCCGGGTCCTGAGGACCTCCCGCGTATCACCCATGTCAATCCACGAGATCTCGGCATGATCCCGGCGCTGAGCAGCGAGATGGCCCCCTCCATTCCCCAGCTCGTCGAGCGGCTCATCGGCTGGCTCGGTCGAGCCCGAAATGCCGGCAGCCGTGGAACCGCGTCGCTCGCCGTACTTTCCGAGCCGCTCCAGAGCCTGGCACCGGATCAGGTCACTGACCTGCTCTATGCCATCGAACGTCTGAGCAACATGGTGCAGGTCGTCTACATGACCAATGACCCCGTGGTGATCAAGTGGGCTGCGGAGCGCATGGAATCCGGCAACGTACACATGGTGGAGTCTCTGGCCTCTCTCCACTGAGCGCACCCTCTAGTTGACGAACGCGGCGGCGAGCGCCAGGACGATCAGTGCCAGATTGCGCACGATCGTCCAGGCGCTCGCCGGCCGGTTCGAAAGCAAACCGAAACAATTGCACGGCTCACCGCTTCGGTCCTCCCACTTCACCATCACAAAGACGGTGAAAATGCTCAAGAGCAACATGGCGGCCAGGCCCAACACGACCCGTTGGACTCGAACGGCCACGAACGCGCCCAACACGATTTCGAGAGGGGCCACAAACGGCAAGAACCATGCTGGTGAGCCCATCCGGCGCTCTCGCGCCCGCCACTCACGGTCGAATAACTTTGACATTCCAGCCCATAACAGCGTTACTCCGACCACGATTCCCGCTGCGGTACCAAAGGTCATGCTGAAGTCAGTCTTGGGCGAATGTGCCGAGCTTTCCGCGAAAGAACAGCATGGGGTTGCCGTCCTGGCAATCCATGTCGATGACCCGACCGAGCACGAACCAGTGATCCCCTGCGTCGACCACCTCTTCGATGCGGCAATCGATCCAGGCCAGGGCGCCATCGATGATCGGTGACGCCGTCTCGGCCGTCGGTCGCCACGACACCCCTTCGAATTTATCCTCACCCGGCTTCGCGAATCGCCAGCACAACTCGTCTTGGCCGTGGGAGAGAATATTCACGCAGAACGATCCGGCATCGCGCACGAAAGGCCACGCCGTTGAGGTCTTTTGTGGGAGGAATCCTACCAGAGGCGGATCGAGCGACACCGAGGTGAATGACCCAATGGTGAGGCCCGCTGGCTGATGGCCCACCGGGTGAGCGGTGATGATCGTTACGCCCGTCGGGAAGTGACCAAGAACCTGCCGGAATCTCGCACCATCAATGTCGCTCATGTCAGGTGAGCGTACCCGGCGGAGATGACCTCGACCTGCTGACCTTCCTGGGCCGCGAAAACGTCTACGCCTGCAGCCTGGCCCATAGCCCCAGCGGTTTTTGACAGATGGTCCATGACATCGTCGGTGTGACTTGGATCATGGTGGAACAGGGCCAACCGCTTGGCTCCGGCTTGGATGGCGACCTCGACCGCGTACCCCACGGTGCAGTGTCCCCAGTTGAACTTCTGAGCGAATTCGGCGTCGGTGTACTGGGAGTCATGAATGACAAGGTCGGCATCGCGGCAGAGTTCAAGAACCGAATCGGCCACGCCGTACGAGCCGTCAAAGGGCTGCTGATGATCTGGGATATAGGCGATGGCGACGCCGTCGTGTTCGATTCGGTAACCCAACGTTCGCCCGCAATGAGGGACCTCACGGGCGGTGACGAGTGCGTTTCCCGCCTGGAACTGCTGGTCAGAGCACACATGAAGGCGGATGTCGGCCGGTAGTTGATCAATGGTTACCGGAAAGTACGGCGGCTTGATGAAGGCGT
>JAYTVF010000133.1:0-2063 GCA_043744155.1 Acidimicrobiia bacterium
CTCGACGCGATGTTGGCGGTCGGTCGCAGAGAGATGGCCCCGAAGTGACCGCCGCGGTCAGGAGAGAAGTCACCGATGTCATCATCATCGGCTCGGGCGTCGCCGGGCTCTCGGCTGCGTTGGCGGCGGCCCCGGCTCGCGTCACGATGCTGACGAAAACGGCGTTCGGCGACGGCAACTCCACCTGGGCCCAGGGTGGCCTCGCCGCCGCCATCGGCTCGGATGATTCGCCAGCTCGCCATGCCGAAGACACCGTGTCGGTCGGCGTCGGGCTCAACAACACCGAAGCGGTGCGGGTGTTGACCGTCGAGGGAGCCGATCGGGCCCGGCAGTTGCTGACCCTCGGCGCCGCTTTCGATCGCCACGCCGACGGCCAACTCGAACTGGCCCGCGAGGCGGCCCACTCGGTTCGCCGTATTTTGCATGCCGCCGACGCCACCGGTGCCGAGATCGTGCGCACCTTGCGACGGGCCGCTCTGGCAAACCCCGCGATCTCGGTTGAGGAACATGCCACGGTGCTCGATCTGGTCATCGCGGATGGCGACTGCGTTGGTGCGCTGGCTTGGCACGCCGACCGCGGCCTGGTGTTCCATCAGGCTGGCTCGGTCATCCTGGCGACGGGGGGCAGTGGTCAGCTGTATGCCGCGACCACCAACCCGGTGGAGGCAACTGCCGATGGCCTGGCCTTGGCAGCCCGGGCTGGTGCCATCCTGAGAGACCTCGAATTCGTGCAGTTCCACCCGACCGCGCTGGCCGCCCCCGGGGTCGATCCTCTGCCACTCGTGACCGAAGCGCTTCGGGGCGAAGGCTCGATTCTGGTGGACGAGACCGGGCACCGCTTTGCCTTCGATCATCATGTCGACGGCGAACTGGCACCTCGCGACGTCGTCGCGCGGGCCATCGCCCGCCATCGCATCGCCGGGCATCAGACCTATCTCGACACTCGCCAAGCCATCGGCGACCGCTTCCCGACCCGGTTCCCAACGGTGTTCGCCTCGTGCCAATTGCACGGCATCGATCCGCGTGTCGACCTCATCCCGGTCAGCCCGGCCGCCCACTACCACATGGGCGGCGTGGCATCCGACGTTGACGGTCGCTCGTCGATCCCCGGTCTGTGGACCTGTGGAGAGGTGTCGGCCACCGGTGTGCACGGTGCCAACCGGCTGGCCTCCAACAGCCTGCTTGAGGGCTTGGTGTTCGGTGCTCGGGCTGGTGCCGACGCGGCCGCCGAAGGCCCGGGTGGGGCCGGCAAGCTGCATCCGGCGGCGATCGCGGTAGGTCAACGGCGCGACATCGTGCCGACCCTACGGCGCACAATGTGGGAGCACGTGGGCCTATCGCGAGATGCCCGCGGACTCACGACGGCTATCGAAACGCTCGACGGATTGCAGGGTGATGGGCTGCACCCCGAGGCCGCCAATCTGCTTCTGGTCGCCCGCATGATCTCGCGTGCCGCCTACCTGCGTCAGGAGAGTCGGGGCGCCCACTACCGCAGCGACTTCCCCGAAACCGAACCTTCCTGGGCCCGTCATATGGATACCCACCTTGAGCGTGGCCAGATCATCAGCGAGACAAGAGAGACCGTGGCATGAACCGACTGTTGTGGGAACCAATCGTGCGAGCCGCTCTGCTCGAAGACCTTGGCCGTGCTGGGGACATCACGTCGGAGGCCACCATCCCGGCCGACCGACAGGCCACGGCGGCCGTCATGGCTCGTGCCGATGGCGTCATCGCCGGGCTAATTCCGAGCCTGGCGGCGTTCACAATTTTTGACCATACGGTGACGTGCGAGGCGCACATCTCCGACGGCGCGCGGGTGCGCCGCGGTGATCGCATCGCCACGGTGACCGGAGCGGCCCGTTCGCTCTTGACCGCGGAGCGCACGTGTTTGAACCTGCTTGGGCATCTGTCAGGGATCGCCACCACCACACGCTCGGTGGTCGACCTGGTCAGCCCACATGGGGCCACGGTGGTCGATACCCGGAAGACAACGCCCGGCCTGCGGGCCTTGCAGAAGTACGCCGTCACCTGTGGCGGAGGCAGCAACCATCGATTTGGTCTCG
>JAYTVF010000134.1:0-2058 GCA_043744155.1 Acidimicrobiia bacterium
GCCAGGGCGACCTCCACGATGCCAAAACCGTCCTGCACGTCGCGAAAGGCCTCGAGGTCACGCAGCGAACGCTCGGCCGCGCGGCGATCGCCGAGCAACACATGGCATTGCGCAAGTACCGCGGTGGCCAGCCCTGACCAGTAGCGCGGTAACTGTGACGAGACGGTGTCAAGCACCAACCGGGCCAGGTCTCGAGCCTCACGCACCTGACCCCGGCGCAGCAGCACCGTGGCTATCATCACTTTTCCGGCGATCAGACCAATCGGGCGACGTTCCAGCTCAGATCGTTCCGTAACCCATCGAGCGTCATGCAACGCGTGATCGAGGTTGCCCGAATCGACCAGCCCACCAATGCGCGAGATGAAGTGGCTGGTGGGGTGATAGAGCGTGCCGATATCGAGGTGCAATAAATGATCGGTCAGACCCGCGTCTGCCGCCGCGATAGCGGCCATCGGCCGACCCGCTCCCAGGTGTTGGCTGGCGGTTGCCAACGACAAGCTCACGCGTTGATCGGCCCGAAATGCCCTTGCGTCCAAGAGCGACAGTCGCCGCAGTTCCTCTTCCGCCAGCTCAGACCTGCCACCGTCGGCCAGAATCGTGGCCCGTTCCAGACGCAGGTCGAGCCGTTCCGTATCGGTCGCAAGCCTGCTAATGGCCTCGTCCATTACGGCAACCGCACCGTCGAGGTCGCCATTGCCTTCAACGAGAACTGCGGCCAGCAAACTCCCCGCCCGCGAGATTTGATCGGGCGTGATCGCTCGCACGAAACCCTGTCGAACATCCTCCAGCGCGTCGTGCATGCGGCCCAGCCGACTTTCGGCATGGCCCCGGCACAGGTGTAACTCGATCCTTAGCGCAGGCGGGACCTCATGGTTGAGGGCGGCCGTCGTAAGGTCGATGGCGGTGTACTCGTCATAGTTGAGCCCGGCCGCGATGGCTGCCCGCAGCAGCACCTCGGGGTCGGCCTTGCCGCCTCGGGCTAGTTGCCAGCCCGCGATCCGTACCGCATCCTCTCTCCGCCTCGCACCACAGGCCTCGACCGCGGCGCTCACGGCACCCAGGTCGGCCCGCCTTCGTAGGGTGATAGGAGCCCGGCGCAGCGCCTCGACGTAGAGCGGGTGGGCCAGGGTGATCGACAGCCGACGGCCGTCGGCCACCATACGGACAAGGCCGCGTTGGTCGAGCGCCTCCAACACGTCGATGCCGACCATCGTCTCGATGATCTCCAACCCGATCGGCTCGGCCAGCGCTATCAAATCCACCGCGCGCAGTTGCTCGTTTGGTAGTCCGGCCAGCCGGTGTTCCACCAGTTCTGTCAGACGAGTGGAGACCGGATGGGGGCCACTGGCGAGGCACCACCGGGCATCTCGCAGCACCAGGGTGCCGTCGTCGCGGCCACCGATGGCCAACTCACGCAGGAACAGAGCGTTGCCGCGAGATGTCTGAGTCAGCCACCGCAGCGCTTCGGTCTCCACGTGTGCGCCAAGAAAGGCCGAGGCCAACAGGCCGATGTCGTCGGCCTGCAATTCAGCCAAATCGATTCGCTGAATCACGCCGTCTTTCCACAACGACGCCAAGGCCGGCGGCACTGCCATACCGGTGCGCAGAGTGACGATCACGAACGCATCCCCCGTGGTGGCCAGCTGATGCACAAGATGGGCCGAAACGGCATCGAGATGGTGAGCGTCGTCCACCGAGATGACCAGCCGTCGGTGTCCGGCCCGTTCCGCCAACGCCTGGCGCGCCGCCTGCAGCAGTTGGGCCGGTTGCAGATCTTGGTGAAGGTCGGCCAACTGCGACGCCGGAGGGAGCAGATGCGCGAGCGCCCCCAGGGTAAGCCGGGCTGACGTCTCGTTGGCGGATACGGCGACCACCATCATCCCGGCTGCCGTAGCGAGTTGGCGGCACTCGTCCGCCAGTCGCGTTTTCCCGAGCCCGGCCGGACCAATGAGCGCGATCCCGCGACCGTCGGGGTGACCGAGTGCATCGACAATGAGTTGCACCTCGCGCCGACGGCCGACCAGGCAGCGACCGCCGACTTCCGCCGGTTGATTCACA
>JAYTVF010000135.1:0-2058 GCA_043744155.1 Acidimicrobiia bacterium
CAGGGCAATCATCTGGGCGGGGCGTACAGCGGTGCCACGCTGCGGGCTATGGGGGCCAAGTTCAAGGCCAACGCACTCAGTCAGGAAAAGACCGGCGAGTTCTGGGTGAACGCCAAGATGCTCGGCACGAGCGTGCGGGGCGACTTCACCAATTGTGAGGTGGCGTTGTTCGTCGGCAAGAACCCGTGGCAGTCGCACGGCATTCCGCACGCCCGCACGACGCTGAAAGAGATCGCCAACGACCCGGCTCGCTCGATGATCGTCATCGATCCCCGGCGTTCGGAAACCGCCGCCCTAGCCGACTTCCACTTGCAAGTTCGCCCGGGGACCGACGCGTGGTGTCTCGCCGCGCTCGGCGCCATTTTGGTGCAGGAGGATCTGGTGCACCGCGGTTGGGTCGAGGAGCACACCACCGGGTTCGATGAGATCGCCGCGGCATTCGGCACGCTCGACATCGGTGAATATGCCGCCCGCTGTGATGTGGATGAACACCTGCTTCGCGCCGCTGCTCGCCGAATCGCTGGGGCCGAAAGCGTTGCCGTCTTCGAGGATCTCGGCATTCAGATGGGCCTGCATTCCACTCTGAACAGCTACCTCGAGAAGCTGCTTTGGATGCTTACCGGCAATTTCGCCAAGCCCGGAACGCAGTTCGCGCCATCGTCGGTCGTGGCGCTCGCCCGAACCGGGCCTGATGGCGGTACCAAGACGAAGGCTGCCTCGGTTTCGCCGGTGGTCGGCGCCCGCATCATTTCGGGGCTGGTGCCCTGCAATGTGATTGCGGAGGAGATTCTCACCGATCATCCGGCTCGCTATCGGGCGATGCTGGTCGAGTCCGGCAACCCGGCCCACTCGCTGGCCGATTCTCAGCGCATGCGCGAAGCCTTACAGTCGTTGGAGCTGCTCGTGGTCATCGATGTCGCTCTCACCGAGACCGCCCGCCTGGCCGATTATGTGCTGCCCGCTCTCTCCCAGTACGAGAAGTATGAGGCCACGTTCTTCAACTTCGACTTCCCCGACAACGTGTTTCATCTGCGTCGCCCGATCGTCGATCCGCTTCCCAACACCTTGGCCGAGCCCGAGATCCACGCACGTTTGGTCGAGGCCATGGGGGCATTGACCGAGGAGGATTACGCACCGTTGCGAGCCGCCGCAGCGCTCGGTCGGGCGGAATTCGCCACCGCCTTCTTTACCGCCACGACATCGGATCCCAGGCTCGGCGCCATGGCTCCGATCCTGCTCTACCGTACCCTCGGTCCGACCCTGCCCGACGGTGCAGCCAGCGCCGCCATTCTGTGGGGCGCGTCACATCGCGCCGCCATGGGCTTTCCTGACGGCGTTCGGCGGGCCGGTTTCACCGGTGAGGGCCTGGAGCCGGGCGAGAAGCTCTTTGAGGCAATCCTGTCCAGCCCGAGCGGAGTCACCTTCACCGTCGACGAGTACGAAGAGTCGTGGAAGCGCATCAAAACCGATGATGGCCGCCTTCACCTGGCAATCCCGGAGATGCTGGCCATGCTGTCGATGCTCGATGTCGCCGCGGAGATCGACCCGGAATTTCCGCTGGTGCTGTCGGCCGGTGAACGCCGCTCGTTCACCGCCAACACCATCTTTCGCGACAACGGTTGGCGTAAGAAGGATGCCGACGGCGCGTTGCGGGTGTCGGCCGAGGATGCCGATCGGTTCGGCCTCACCGATGGCGGGAGGGCCCGCGTCACGACCAGTCGGGCCTCGGTCGAAGTGGTCGTCGAGGTGAGCGCCTTCATGCGGAGCGGCCATATCAGCCTGCCCAACGGCCTCGGTGTCGGTACGTCCGATGACGTGCGTGGCATCGCGCCGAACGAGTTGACCGATGCGGCCCACCGAGATCCGATCGCTGGCACTCCCTTTCACAAGCATGTGCCTGCTCGACTCGAACCGGTCGGCTGAGGTCTGTGCGTCGCACTCGTTTCGATACCTCGCCGTGCCCGATCGCTCGCACGACCGACGTGATGGGCGATTGGTGGACGCCCGTGGTGATGCGGGAGGCGTTCTTCGGTTGCCGGCGTTTCGAGCAGTTCCAAG
>JAYTVF010000136.1:0-6620 GCA_043744155.1 Acidimicrobiia bacterium
CGGATCTCCAGGTCGCGCATGGCGATCTTGAACCCGCTGCCCAGCTCAGTGGCCTCGCCGATCGTCTTCAATCGCTCATAAGCCTGCTCGGTCAGCGTCTGATCCGGCGGATGGAAAAGATAGGCGTACGCGCGTTGGCCGCTTCGCCCGACGCGACCACGTAGCTGGTGAAGCTGACCGAGTCCGAGCCTGTCGGCCCGGTCCACCACCAAGGTGTTCACGGTAGGCATATCGATGCCCGACTCGATAATGGTGGTGCACAGCAGCACGTCGTAATCGCCCTGCCAGAAGTCGAACACGATTTGCTCGAGCGATCCTTCGTCCATCTGCCCGTGGGCGATGGCGATGCGTGCTTCGGGAACGAGTTCCTGAATTTCGACGGCCTTCTGCTCGATGTCGGCGACGCGGTTATGCACGTAAAAGACCTGACCTTCGCGGAGCAACTCCCGACGGATCGCTTCGCCGACGGCCCGATTGTCGAAGGGACCGACGAAGGTCAAGATGGGTTGACGGTCGGCCGGCGGGGTTTGGATCAGCGACAGATCACGGATACCTGTGAGGCTCATCTCCAGGGTACGCGGGATCGGCGTAGCCGACATGGTGAGCAC
This sequence comes from Acidimicrobiia bacterium, assembly GCA_043744155.1. Taxonomy (GTDB): domain Bacteria; phylum Actinomycetota; class Acidimicrobiia; order Acidimicrobiales; family Ilumatobacteraceae; genus JANMCE01. The sequence goes on from JAYTVF010000136.1 coordinate 609, forward strand.
ATCGACGTTGGTTTTGAGCTTCTTCATCGACTCCTTGTGCTGCACCCCGAATCGCTGTTCCTCGTCCACGATCAAGAGGCCAAGGTCGCGGAATTTCACGTCCTGGGCCAAGATGCGGTGGGTCGCCACCACAAGGTCGATCTCGCCCTCGGCGAGGGCAGCCACGACCTTGCGGGCCTGGGCAGCAGTGAGGAAGCGCGAGAGCACCTCGACTCGCACCGGATAGCCAGCGAACCGGTCGGCAAAGGTGTTGAAATGCTGTTGCGCGAGCAGGGTGGTTGGCACCAATACGGCCACCTGTTTACCATCCTGGATGGCCTTGAACGCGGCGCGCACGGCTACTTCTGTTTTGCCGAATCCCACATCACCGCACACCAGGCGGTCCATCGGAGCCGGGTTCTCCATGTCGGCCTTCACGTCGTTGATGGCCTTGAGCTGATCAGGCGTCTCGACGTAGGCGAAGGAATCCTCCATCTCGTGCTGCCACGGGGAGTCTTCGGCGAAGGCATGCCCGACGGAATTGGTGCGGGTTTGGTAGAGCACCACTAATTCTTGGGCGATCTCGACCACGGCGCTGCGCACCTTGGCTTTGGCACCGGCGAAGTCGCTGCCCCCGAGGCGGTGCAGGGCCGGTGATTCGCCGCCGACGTAATGGCGCACGGTGTCGATCTGGTCGGACGGCACGTATAACTTGTCGGCGCCCTTGTATTCGAGCAGCAGATAGTCCCGCTCCACGCCGCCGATGGTGCGCTTGACCATGCCACCGTAGCGGCCGACACCGTGGTGGAAATGCACCACGTAGTCCCCGGCTTTCAAGTCCTCGAAGAACCCGGCGGCCTGGCGTTTGCGGGGCCGTGGCGCGCGATGCGCCCGACGACGGCCGGTGAGATCGGCCTCGGCCAGCACAGCCAGTTTGGCCTCTTCGAAGATGGCGCCGCCGTGGATGGTCGCCGCGGTGATACCGCTCTTGGAGAGATCACCCTTGGCCAGAATGGGCAGATCGACGCCGTGCTCGCCCAACATGTTCGCGATGCGTTCGGCCGACCCGTAGCCGTCGGCGCAGACGATCACGCGCACCTTGTCCTGCAACAGGTTCTTCAGGCGATTGACAAGCACCTCGCCACCACCGGCCGCAACGGGGGCCCATAGACTGGTGGTCACCGTTGGTGTGTCAGGGTTTTCGGGCACGTTGAGCAGTGACCAGGCATGCCCGCTGACGCCCGCCAGCATGCGGTCGGGATCGAGATGCAGCCGGGGAAATGTTTCGGTGTCCGCGCCCCATGTCTTGGCGAGCGACTTGGCCAGGTCGACCTCCTCCGCAATGAGGTCGTTGGCGCGATCGCGCATCCGCGACGGTTCGACCAACACAATCTGCGCGTTGTCCGCCAACCGATCCGTGAGCAAGCGCTCATCCGTCGCGCCCCTGGCGGTATCCTCACCGGAGTCGGAACCCGATCCGCTGAGCCAGGGCAGCCACGATTCCATACCGTCGAAGAAGGTGCCTTCGGCCAGGCGTTCCCACTGCTCGCGGCCCCACGGTTCGGAGGCGATGAGCGCATTGGCCCGCGCCCGTACCTCGTCGGTCGGCAGTAGCTCTCGGGCGGGAAAGAGTTCGACGCGCTCGATATCCTCGGTCGAGCGTTGATCCGCTACCGAGAATTCGCTGAGACGATCGACCTCATCGCCCCAACAATCGATGCGCACGGGCACCTCCCCAGTCGACGGGAACACATCGACGATCGAGCCTCGTAACGCGACTTCGCCGCGGTGCTCGACCAGTTCCTCACGTCGATAACCGGCCATCACCAGCCGTCTGGCCAGATCGGCCGGGTCGAGCCGGGCCCCTTGGGTGACGATGATGGGCTCGACGTCCTCCACATGAGGGCCGAGCCGCTGCAGCAGGCTGCGCACCGAGGCCACGATGATCTTGGGTGTCGTCTTGGGGTCTCCCAAGCGGTACAGCACGCGTAGCCGCTGGCCCATGGTTTCCACGCTTGGGCTCACTCGTTCGAAGGGCAGCGTCTCCCAGCCTGGGAACAGTTCGACTTCGCCGTCATCGGTGTACTGCTTCAGGTCGTCGACGAGCACGGCGGCCGCTGTCGAGGTCGGCATCGCCACGATGATGGGAGCACGGCTCGTCATGGTGGCAAGCGCGGCAATTGCCAAGGCACGGCCAGCTTCGGGCACGGCCAGGGTGGCATGGTGGCGCCCTAACACCTGGGCGAATGCCGGGTCGTTCTTCAACAGGAGCGGCAACGCAGACAACAAACCCATAGCGGGTGGAAAGGGTACTCGGGGTCAGTCGCCTTCGGAGATCCGGTGAAAATCCACCAGCTGCGCTTCGGACTGTGTCAGCGGCCGTTGAAGGCGGTCATCGTCAGACCGACGCCGATCGACACGATCGATTCGACCGCGTCGGCGGCGACCTGCACGGCGACGTCGAGTAGCTCTCGCTCGGCCTTCGGGACCTTTTTCAGTACGTGGTTTGCTCCGCCACCCTTTGACGGTGGCTTTCCCACGCCGATGCGCACCCGCAGGTAGTCCTGCGTGTGCAGGTGTTGCGTGAGTGACCGCAGCCCGTTGTGGCCGGCCAGGCCGCCTCCTGCTTTGACCCGCACAACGCCGGGTTCGAGGTCGAGCTCATCCTGCACGACGATGATCTGGGTGGCCTCGTCGATACCGTATCGGCGGATGAGTGCAACGGCTGCCTCGCCAGACAAGTTCATGTACGTGGTCGGGCAGGCCAATACAAGGCGCTTGTCGGACAAGGTCGTCTCGGTCACCGTGGCGCTTAGGCGTGACTTCCCGAGAGAGACGCCTCGCCGTCGAGCCATTTCATCTACGACCTCGAAGCCGACGTTGTGGCGTGAGCGCGCGTACTCGGCCCCGGGGTTGCCGAGGCCGAGTACAAGGAAATCGGTTGGTGTGCCCCGACGCTCGGAGCTTCGGCCCCACAGCGTCATGCGGCAGGGTTACTTCTCTTCGGCCTCAGGGGCTACTTCGGTCTCAATCGCAGCGCGTGTGAGCAGCACGGAGACGACCACTGTGGTGGGCTCGAGTGGGCACGTCACCCCAGCAGGCAGCTTGATGTCGGCGACAGTGATGGTGGAATCCATCTCCATGTCGGACACGTCGATCAAGATCTCGTTCGGGATGTTGCCAGGCTTGGTCGAGACCGTCAGGTGGTTGTGCTGCAGGTCGACCAATCCGTTCCCGGCCGCAACAGCCTTCGACTCGCCGGTAAGCACGACCGGGATCTCTACGTCGATGACTTCGTTCAAGTTCACGACCAAGAAATCGATGTGGGCCACATTGCGCTTCACCTTGTCGCGCTGCAGTTCCTTGATGACCGCGGCGTGCTTGTTGCCGTCGATCGTCAGAGTGAGTACGGCGTTGGTTCCGGCGGGGCCCGTGAGCGCGACTCGAAGGTCACGACGGGCAACCGATACCGACACAGGGCCGACGCCGTTGCCGTAGACGACCGCTGGGATGCGATCTTCGGCGCGAAGGCGGCGCGACGAGGGCGAACCAAGGGTCCGTCCGGTTTCTGTTGCGAGATTGACTTGCGACATGGCGCGCTCCTGCTGGGCGAGTTACAAACGGCGATGGATATTAGGCTGCCACAGGCCGTCTGTGCCACCTGAGGCGTGTGACACCCGCCCGCTGGTGGTCAGGACTGGTTCTCGCCACCGAAAATCTCGCTGACGCTGCTGTCGTCGAACACCGCGGCCAGGGCATCACCGATGATCTTGGCGACCGACAGCACCTCGAGCTTGGCGAAGCGCTTCTCGGGCGGAATCGGCACGGTGTTGGTGATGACAACCCGATCGATTGGTGCGTTCTTCAAACGCTCGATAGCCGGCCCGGATAACACGCCGTGTGTCGCCATGGCCCAGACATCCTTGGCCCCTTTGGCCTTCAGGATCTCGCAGGCCGACACGATCGTGCCGGCGGTATCGATCATGTCATCCACCAAAATGCACTGACGGGCTTCGACGTCACCAATCACGTCGCGGGCGATGGCGACGTTCGTCGTGCCTTTCGGCCGGCGCTTGTAAATGAACGCAAGATCGGCCCCGAGGTGCTGCGCCATGCGCTCGGCCACCTTGATGCGACCGGCGTCCGGGCTGACAATGACAGGCGCGGTGCCATTGTCGCGAATGTACTTTTCGAGTACCGGGATGGCGGTCAGATGATCGACCGGGCCGTCGAAGAACCCTTGGATCTGGCCCGAATGGAGGTCGACCGACACCATCCGCTTGGCGCCCGCCGCCTTGAACAGGTCAGCGACCAGTTTGGCCGTGATGGGTTCGCGGCCCTCGGCCTTGCGATCCTGGCGCGCGTAGCCGTAGTTCGGGCATACGGCGGTAATGCGCTTGGCCGAGGCCCGCTGCGCGGCATCGATCATGATCAACTGTTCCATGATCGAATCGTTGATCGACCGATCTCCGTTGCTGGCATGAGACTGCAAAATGAAGACGTCCGCACCACGAACACTCTCGGAAAAACGCGGCCGGATCTCCCCGTTCGCGAATTGCACCAGGTTGGCTTCACCCAATTCGATGCCGAGGTGGGCGGCGATCTCTTCGGCCAATTCCACATGGGTGGAGCCCGAATACAGCGCCAGAACCTTCTTGGTCACCCGTTCCATCGATCAACTCTTTCTGTTGGCGGGTCGGATCAAGACCCGTCGGCAAAGGGCCCTGTCGTTGTGCCCGGCATGATCTTGACACCTTCGCTCAGCGAAGCGTAAGGCCCGACGTGGGCGCCGGCCCCGATGACCGCTTGACGTACCACGGAGTTTTCGACGATACATCCGTCTTCGACGACGGAATCCACGAGCCGGGAATCGGGTCCGATCTCGCAACTGTTGCCGATGACAGTGTCACCCTGCAGGATCGTTCCGGGGTACAGCGTGACGTCCCGGCCGAGGCTGACGGTCACATCGATGAATGTCTGACGAGGATCGAACATCGTGACGCCGGCCAGCATCCATCGCTTGTTGGTTCGGGCGCGCAGTTCACGCTCGGCCATGGCCAACTGGAATCGGTCGTTCACTCCCTGTGTTTCGCCGGCGTCGGCGACCACGACCGACCCGACCCGATACCCGGCCGTGGCGAGCAGCGAGATCACGTCGGTGAGGTAATACTCGCCCTGGGCGTTGTCGGGGGACAGGCGACGTAGGGCGGGGCCGAGCAGGTCTTTGCGGAACGCGAAGATGCCAGTGTTGATCTCGCCGATAGCTCGTTCGGCGTGCGACGCGTCTCGATGCTCGACGATGCGGGCCACCCGGCCGTGCTTGTCGCGCACGACTCGTCCGTAGCCGGTCGCATCGTCCATAACCGCAGTCAGGATGGTGGCTGCGTTGCCGAGCGATTCATGCTGCCGCACCAGTTCGGTGATGGTCTCGGCCCGAAGCAGCGGCGTGTCACCCGGCATCACGATCACGGTCGAGGTGTCGTCAACGTCGTCGGGGTTGTCAAAGGCGGTCATGCCGACGATCACGGCGTCACCGGTGCCGCGCTGCACCCGCTGCTCGACGAAGGTGACGTTGAGTTCTGTCGGAGCCTGTTCGGCGACTTTGCGGCTAACGCGTTCGGCCCCGTGCCCGACGACGACTGCGGTGCGGTCGACGGGCAGCCCGCCGAGGGAATGGATGACGTGCAGCACCATCGGCCGTCCGCAGACCGGATGGATGGGCTTGGGACGATCGGACCGCATGCGTGAGCCTTCGCCGGCGGCCAGGACGATGGCAGCAATGGGCCGTTGAGTCATACCAACGTTCTAACAAATTGGCAGCGATACCTGGTAGGTCGCGGTGGACAAACGGGCCGAATTCGCTATCTGCTGGCGTGCGGACACGGACGCGGCCAAACTAGGGGTGCACCCGATGGCGGGTAGTTCAATTGGCAGAACACTGGACTTTGAATCCAGTTGTTGAAGGTTCGAGCCCTTCCCCGCCAGCCATTCTCGCTCGCCGGTTCGCACCACAGGTTGCGGACCGGCTACCGT
>JAYTVF010000137.1:0-2053 GCA_043744155.1 Acidimicrobiia bacterium
AAGAGCCTCGTGGCCGTCGCAGGAATCCTGCTGGCGCTCAACCGAGGTGAACGATCGGTGTGGACGGCGCCGATCAAGGCGCTGGTGGCCGAGAAGTTCTTCGAGCTCGCCGAACTTCTCGGCGCCGACAACGTCGGCCTGGCCACCGGTGACGCTTCGATCAACCAGGATGCTCCGCTACTGGTGTGCACTGCAGAAGTCTTCGCCCATCAAGCTCTCGGCGAAGGCGACCTGACCCCGGCCGAAGGCGGCATGGGCTTCGCGTGTCTGGATGAATTCCACTACTACGGGGATCACGATCGTGGGTGGGCATGGCAGGTTCCGCTCCTTTCGGCACGGCACTGCCAATTCCTACTGATGTCGGCCACGTTGGGCGATATGACGGCCATTTCCACCGATCTCGAGCAGCGAACCGGACGCCCAGTCGCCCAGGTGACTGCGGTGAACCGTCCGACGCCGCTCTACCACGCCTGGCGTAGGACCCCCGTCGCCGACAGCGTTATGGCGGCGGTAGAGGCCGGACTCTGGCCGGTGTATATCGTGCATTCCACCCAGGCCTCCTCGATCGAACGGGCCAATGCGTTGGTCAGTCTGGCGCTCACTACCCGTCCCCAACGCGAGGCCATCGCCACTGCTTTAAGCGACGTGAAGTTCGCCAAAGGCTTCGGCCAAACGCTGGCCCGGCTGCTGCGAAACGGCGTCGGCGTACATCATGCCGGCATGCTGCCGCGCTATCGACGGTTGGTGGAGCGTCTGGCAGGGGAGGGGATGCTTCCGGCGATTTGTGGCACCGACACGCTCGGGGTCGGGGTGAACATCCCCATTCGAACAGTGCTGATGACCGCTCTCACCAAGTTCGATGGTGAGCGGGTTCGTACGTTGCAGGCCCGAGAGTTCCACCAGTTGGCCGGGCGGGCCGGTCGACCCGGATACGACCCCGACGGTCACATTTGGGTTCAGGCTCCCGATCACATCATCGACAACGAGCGGGCGCTCGCCAAGGCCGGCGACGATCCCAAAGCCCGCCGTAAGGCAACGCGTGTTCCACCACCGAAGGGCTTCGTCCACTACGACGAGAAGACCTTTGAGCGCCTCATCGCCTCATCACCCGAACCGCTCGTGTCTCGATTCAAAGTGACGCCCGACCTGATCGCGGTGGTGCTGGCCCGTCCGGACGGCCCGACGGCGCTGAAAAATCTGCTGCGAACCAATCACGACCCCGAACCAAAGCGTCGCCGTCATGTGCGTCGCGCCATCCGCGTCTATCGAGCCTTAGAAGCGGCGGGCGTGGCCGAACGGCACCGCGATGTCGACGGACGCTGCGCCGGTGTGACCGTGGGCTCGCTGGTCGACGGCAGCGACGAGCGCAGCACGCTTCGGTTCGCTTCGCCGCTGACACCGTTCGCCATTGAGGTGATGACGACGCTCGATCAAGAGGACCCTCGCTATCATCTCGATGTTGTCAGCGTGGTCGAAAGCGTCATCGACGACCCTCGCGCCATCCTGTTCGCCCAAAAGGATCTGGCCCGCGGTATCGAACTCGCCCGCTTGAAGTCCGAAGGCGTCGAATACGAGGCTCGACTCGTCGCGCTCGACCAGGTGACGTGGCCCAGGCCGCTGTCCGAGCTGATCGAAGGCTGCTTTGAGGAGTACCAGCACCATCATCCATGGGTGGAGGAACGACCGTCACCCAAAGGCATCGTGCGAGAAATGCTCGAATCCGGCGAAACATTCGGTGGTCTCATTCACCGCTACAAGATCGAACGTAGCGAAGGCTTGCTGCTGCGTTACCTGAGCGACGTCTGGCGCACGCTTGATCGTTCCCTTACCGACGAGGCCTACACGCCCATGGTGGAGGACGTGGTCACATGGCTCGGTGACGTGATTCGCGCCACCGACGCCAGCCTGTTGGAAGAGTGGCAGATTCTGTCGGGTGGCCCTGCTATTGCCTTCGTCGAGCCGACAGCAACGCCCGGTACGCAGGGGCCGCCTCGCGCCTGGAAAACCGCGGTGCGTACCGCCATGTTCTCGATGGTCGAGCTGCTGGCCCGTA
>JAYTVF010000138.1:0-2050 GCA_043744155.1 Acidimicrobiia bacterium
CCGGCGACACGAACGACATCGGTTGGCGACAGCCAATTAATGATGACGCCGTCGGCTTCGCGCCCAGCCAGTCGCAGCATGCCCTCACGAAGCCCTGCAATGAGCAACGTCGGGGCGATTTCCGGTCGTAAGGATAATCGGAATCCGTTCACAGCGAAGGTTTCATACGTCTCAGTCACCTTCTCGCCCGTGAGTGCTGCACGCAGGAACCGCACGGTGTCTCGCACTCTTTGGTAGGGCTGCGCGAAGGGAACACCGTTCCAACGCTCGACAATGACATTCGACGACGAGCCGATGCCGATGGCGGCTCGACCCGGGGCAGCATCAGCCAGTGAGGCCGCCGTCTGCGCCATCAGGCCCGGGGTACGGGTGAAGGCCGGCAAGATGGCGGTTCCCAACCGAAGGCGGGGCTCCCAAGCTGCGGCAAGGATCAGCGGCGTCATGCCATCGGCACCGTCGGTTTCCGCACTCCAGATATCGCTGTAGCCAAGGTCGGCCAGTTCGTGGAATCCGGCCTTCTGTGCGTGCAGCGGTCCGGGAAGCGGAACGGTAAATCCGTATCGAACGGGAATGGTCATTTCTCAACCTCCAGTTGAGGGTTGGCCCAGTCGCGGGCGATACAGCTTTGGCTGGCAACGGCCAATAACACACCTGACTCGGCAAACATCTTCACCGTGCCATGGCCAAATCCGTTCTGTACGGCATGAATATGGATGTCGAGCAGCACCCATTCGGTGGGCACGATCTGTGCAACCCGAAGGGTGTTGTCGAGGCTGTTCCCACCACCTTCGATGCCCAGCGCCTGCCCTACGCCGCTGGGAACGTAGTCACCGAGGATGGCCAAGCTGGTGGCCTCCACACCATCGAGCACTTCGGGGATACGAGCCCACATGCGATAGGTGCCGTCGCTATGGGTGCCATCCATCTCGTCCCATGAGCGACCCTGCACCATACGCAGGTCCAGTCGCTCGTTGATCGTCCCGTCCGATGGGCTTCGCCAACGACGGGGCGGACAGTCATTTGGAAGCGGGGTGCCGTCTGGCATGTGTTCCCATGTACCCGAAGCGTCAAAGGGACGTCGGCCGAGCGCAGCATTGACGGTGAGGATCTCCCGATTCCCGACGTGGCCAACGGCGCGTGCTTGGGTGATTTGGTGGCCGTGAACCGCCACGGTCACATCTATATCGAGGACCTGGCCGACGTTCGCGTACGACAGGTACTGTGCGGTGGCCCAGACACATGGCCGGCCGGTGGTGACCTCCATCGCGGAGATCGCTGCCGCCAGCGCGCTGCCACCGAAAAGGAAGCCTCCTCGCGTCGTCAGCCCCGGTGTTACGGGAAAGGTCCACCGAAAAGGATTGTGGCTGGGCTGGAGACCAAGGAAGGCACGAGCGTCCATAACACTGGGCACTCTAACGACCCTGTCACACCCCTGCCGTAGGCTGGCCCTGTGACCGCTACGACGACCGGATCGAACAACCGAATGCTTCGCCCGTTTCGAGGGCAGTAATGGCATTCGGGCAGACATCCGGACCGCCTGCATCAACCAAACAGCTGACCCTGCTCCTTAGCTTGGTTCGCCAGGCCGGGCACCTCGATTTTCGTGATGCGCGCGGTCCGTTGGGTCTCACCCAACGCCAGGCTGGTGGCAAGTTCAGCATCGGTGAGGCAGCAGAACTGATTGACCGCATGCAAAACGGCGACGACGCTCCCGACACACCGCGCGAGCCGAACGCAGCTGGTGTCGCGGCAAAGGCGGCGCGTGCCGACGCCCGCCTCGAGAGCGAACGGGTCATGGTGCTGCGCGGCATGCCCGCTGGGCTGCTCGCTGCCGAACTTGAACGGCGTGACTGGGTAGTGATTCCCCCCGTGTGAGCCTCAGGTCATTCCAGGCAGATTTTGCACCAGATTGAGTACAGGCGAGAACAAATCGCCTCGTTCTCGAACCCGGGCGACGACATCGTCAGCGTCGAACACCAATGGATCCTTGCCATATGCTGCATCCTCGATCTCGCCCCAACTCACTGGTGTTGAAACCGTCGGCCGCTCT
>JAYTVF010000139.1:0-6599 GCA_043744155.1 Acidimicrobiia bacterium
TGGAGAGCTCCCGCGGCGTCGCCAGTTTCGAGTTGGGTGAGGACCTGAAATGGCGTTTCGTTGACTACACGAGCACTGAAACGTTCGAGATCGGTAAACCCCGATGCCCCGCCCGCCGCGTCTCCTAACCGTCCTCGCGACGGCAGTCTTTCTGACTGTTACCTCGGCGGGTTCGGCGTCGGCCGGGGGCGGTGGCGGTGGGAATGGCGGTAGCTCGAAACCGCCAGCTAGTCAGCAAGACGGGTACGTCACGACGCAAACCGTCGGGACCAGCGCTGGCGACGCCGGCGGTGTGTCGGCCGGAACTGTCGATCCGTGTACCTACACGCGGGCGATGAGCCCCGATCCATCCGACCCGACGGTCCTGATCCCTTACAACCGAGACGCCGGCGGGCAGACCTACGCCATCTACAGCCGGTCGTGCCCAGGGGAGAACTGGACGTCCATCATCGGCATCCCGATCCTGAGCCCAATCCAGCTAGCCCGAATCGCACGCGACCGCGTCACCCGACTACTACCCGCCACCAAACCAGGTTTCACCGGCGGCGACGGCCCATGGCAGTACGTGAAAGTACCCACCATTTTCTGGGTTGATCCGACCGAATGGAAACCGTTCACACTGACCGCAACAGCGTTCGGTACATGGTCGACCGTCACCGTCACCCCGATCGGGATGCGGTTCAACCCAGGAGACGGCAGTCCGCCCATCACGTGCGCAGGACCCGGCGTCGCCTACAAAGGTGTTCGCAGTCCACAAGACGACTACATATTCCGTGGTGAACCCGGACAATGCGGCTACCTATACACCCACAGTTCCAAAGACGCCCCCGACCTCGAATACCCGGCGGTCATGGCGGTTGAATGGCACGCCGACTGGCAGGCATCGGACGGCACCACCGGAACGCTCGAGCCGATCTGGATCACCAAACCTGTAGGGATCAAAGTTGCCCGCATCAGCGTCATCGCAAGCGCCGGCAGCGCCCCGGCCAATTGAAATCCTCCGAAAGAATCGGCGGTCACGCCGTGGACGATTGTGCTCCTGGACCAGCCGCTTGTTGAGTTCGATGAACCGGGCGTTGTTCGTCAGGCTGATGGTGGTGGTGTCAGCCATTCGTGGGCGAATGTTGGTTCGACCGGCTATGTGGGCGAAGTCACAGTCGTAGTGCAATACGGGTGCGTCCAGCCGAATGGCAACGGCGGCGACGAGCAAACGCACGGCTGCCTATTTCGGCCAGGTGCTTCGGAGCGAGCCGCTGGTTCGTCAGCGCGCTGGTGTCGAGCAGCGTGCAGAATGTCGGTCGCACTGAGTGGACCACATCGCTGAGGCGGGATGGAACTTAGTTCGACAACTGGTTTGCGGCGGCTCGACGCAAGGCGCGCTCCAACACATTGGCATCACCCAAGAGATGGCGGAGCCGTTGCTCCAAGCCACCGATCGGGTACAGATTTTGCGGAGCTCTCGGGTCTTTGTGGGATTCGCTCGCAAATCGCGGCAGGGCCAGCGTGACGCGATCGGCTCGTTCGGTCGCCTGGTCGACAGATCCCGTCGCCACCATTTCGAGGCGCACGATTCCAGATAGCGGCTGCGAACGCAGGCCGGGCAGTCGTAGATACCAGCTGAACCGACCCCAGTCGCCCCGGCCACCAATGCCGAACAACGGCGTACGCTGGCCCGGCTCCAATCTTGCGAGTACCGGCTGCACCTCGTCGGGGAGATACTGCACCTGTTGAGTCTTGACGTAACCAACAGCGCGGTGGTCGCTGCGGCCTCGCAGCGGACCGTCGTACACGACGAGATCGGCCTCAACGCTGCCGGCCAGCCGCGATTCACAGCGCGTCATCTCGTCATGAATGCCCAGGTAGAGGGCGTCGGTGGCGTCGCCGGCGCACGGGAAATACTGATATGAGCCGTGAGCGGTCAGGATCGAATCCGCATCGGAAGACGAACGCGAGAAGAACCCTCGCACGATGATGGTTTCTACGACACGGGCTTGGTTACCGGTGCACAGCACCGAACCCGCCGCCACCGACGCACACATCCCAGGCCGAGTGATAAGGCCATCTTCGAACCAGATGTTGGCGTCGACGCGCCGTACACCGTCGACGAAAACCACCCGCTCGTACGGTGCCGCCGCGATCGACGGTTGCACTGGTTGCCAATCGATCTCGGCCATCTCGAGGGTGATGTCGACTTCGCTGGTGGCGTCGTCCATCTGTGTGGCATCAGCGGCGACGCCGTAGTCGGGCGACCAGCTCTCTACTGCGAACCTCATCAGAGATCAACCCGGGTCACCGATGAACCGTGTGCATCCTTGCGAACATCGAGGCGGGTCGGCATTCGGTCGGCCAATTCGCGGATATGGGTGACGATACCCACCATGCGACCACCTGCTCCCAGCTCTTCGATGGTTCCGGCCACCACCTCGAGAGTGTCGGGATCGAGCGTGCCGAAACCCTCATCGAGAAAGATCGACTCGATCGGCGCGGTGCCTTCTGCCGAGAGATCCAGGGCGCTATCGGCGAGCGCCAGGGCGAGGGCGAGTGAGGCCAAGAATGTTTCGCCTCCCGATAGCGATCGGGCATCGCGCTGTTCATCGGCGTTGTGATGGTCAATGATGCGAAACGCGCCATCTTCCGCCGTGAGCGAGTACTGCCCACCCGTTAGGTCGTGTAGCCGTACGGTGGCCCGACCGACGAGGTCGGCGACCGCCTCTTCCAACAGCCACCGCTCGAAGCCACTGGTACGGAGTTGATGACCGAGGATGCCTGCGATAGAAGCTTGCGTGCGCAAGGTGGCGATATCGGCCTGAACTTTGGCGTGACGTTGCCGGTCTTTCTTGAGCTGACGCAGCTCGTGCTCGGCGCTGGAACCGGCTGCGGCCAGGGCGCGGCCAATGGCTTCTATCTGGTTCTCGGGAGCTGCGACGAACGGTGCGACCCGCCCGGCGACACGTTGTAGCAGCGAGTCACGCCGAACGCGGTATTGCTGCTGCTCGTCCAACGCTCGGTTGAGGTGCTGCTCATCACTGGTTCGTCGATCATCAGCCCACGACGCCAAGGCCTGCCAGTCGGCGGCCAGGCTTCCGGCCGGTTTGGGTGGGATCCAGGGGGCCACGGCCGTTCGGCACAGATCGAATCGATCCCGGGCCACGCGCTCGCCGTCAACCAGCCGGGCTCGTGTGGCCTGAGCAGCCGCGTGGTGATCGGCGGCTTCTCGTTCGACCTGTTCTGCCTCAGCCTTGGCTGCATCGAGCGCCTCGGCCCGACCGAGACCCTCGGTGACATCATGTTCTGAGAGACCCTCGCTGAGCGCGGCAGCCAGCAGATCAATATCGTCTCGGCTTTGGGTTTCGAGGGCAGTTGCCGCCACCAATTCCTGGGCTGCCGCCACCTCCTCGGCCAGATGAGCCCGATGCTGGGTTGAGGATTCTGCCGCCGCCACTTCGCGTTCGGTCCGTCGCATCAACTGGTGGTGTTGTTCGAGTTGTTGGTGAACTTGATCGTGTTCGGCCAGACGCGCAATGGCGTCAGCCTGGGAGGGCTGGTCTTTAAGCCGTCGCTGCAATTGCAACCGTTCGCGAGTGCAGACGGCGACATCGGCAGCAGCGGACTGGGTTCGCTGCCCCATCTCGAGTGCGTGCCGTTGCGCGTCTTCTACCAGAGTCCTGGGCGTCACCAGGTCTCGCAAAGTCGGGTCGGGCTCGGGCACTGCGTGCACATCCTGACCACAAACTGGACACGGGTCGCCGATGCGCAGTTGCGATGCGAGCATGGCGGCGGACATTCGGCCCTCCATTTGCGCCAAATTCTTGGCGACCTCCGTCAGCCGATGCGTGGCGGCGAGGTGGTCAGCCTCATGCGTAGCCGCCCTTCGCGTGAGGACTTCGCTCTCCTGATCGAGCAGATCAAGTCGGGTATGTGCATCGGACGCGGCTCGAAGTGATGGCTGATCGCCGACCAACCGCAGTGCGTCCTCCAACTCACTACGTCGAGCTAGTTGCTCAGCCAGTTCGCTGCGTCGCGTCTGGAGCGCCTCGCGCCGCGCGTTAGCTTCGGCCTGAGCGACATCATGGCGTTGTTTGGCCGCCGCACGACGAGACGCCATCTGATTGTGCTGCTCCGTGCGTGTTCGGTGCTGTGCAAAGTCGCGCAGACGCAGCAGGCACGCCGACGCCGACGGCCCTGCCGCCTGCGCAACCCCAGCAGCGTGCAGTCGCCGGCGGGCCTCCCGCCAGAGGGTCGCACATGTGTCTTCAGCCAAGGTTGCCACCGCCAGGTCGGCATCCAACGCATTGAGCCCGCCGGGCACACGAACCGCAGCACAGGCGCTGATCGCCTCGGACCACTCGCGCCCCTGCCGCCCGAGAACGTCGAGTCGCGTCTCGATCGTCGCCAACTCGACAGCGGCCGTGGCCACCTCAATCTGCAACGTAGCGATGGCCTGCACGGTTGCCTCGCCTGCGGCCAGGTGTGCGTCGGAGATGTCCCCTCCATCGCCGACTGACTGCTCCAGAATGTCCGCCCGGTTCTCCGCCGCTTTGGCTCGTTCGCGTGCCACACGGCCGACTCGTTCGTACACCCCGAATCCGAGCAGCTCGCGCAGTAACTCTTGACGAGCCGACGGCTTGTCATGCAGAAATTCGGCGAACCGACCTTGCGGCAGCACCACGGTTTTATTGAATCGGCCGAAGTCGAGGCCGAGCAGTCTGGTCACCTGCTCGGTGACGGATTTCGCATCGGCGGCGAGCACGACCCCGGCAGATTCCAGCCGGGCCTCCTTGGTGGTGGCGCCTCCTGCTTTGGTACGCCGAGCCACTCGAACCGCGGTGAAGAGCGTTCCGACCACCTCGAAATCGAAACGCACCCGAGCCTCCTGCGCCATCTGATTGATGACGGGGGCCACCAGTCGCTCGTCGTAGCGCGCCACCGAGCCGTACAGCGCAAAAGTGATGGCATCGATGATGCTGCTCTTACCTGCGCCAGTTGGCCCGATCAGAGCGACGAGCTCCACCCCGGCGAAATCGACGACGGTGGGGGCCGCGAAGGCAGAAAAGCCCTTCATTTCGAGTCGAATCGGCCTCATACCGTGCCCGTTTCACTGTCAGCGTCGAGCAGGTCGGCAAACAGGGCATTCACCCGAGGGTCGTCAATCCCCTGTGTGGCCAGATAGTCAGTCAGTAGTTCATGGGGAGAACGGCCATGTCGCATCGCAATCGCGGGCGAATGAGCGGCGGTCGATTCGATCCGCACGTCGACGACGCGCTCGCCGAAACACTGTCGAACTTCTTCTCCGAGCCCGGCCCGATGCTGTTCGACGACAGTGAGCCGCAGCCACGCATCGTCGTCATCTACAACTGTTCGCAGTTGATCCAGCGTGCCACGATAGGCGCGCAACGGCCGGCCCGAGCTCAGCCGAACGGGCGTCACACGAGCGGGCATTCCCGGGGCAAGATCGATCAGATTCACCTGTTTGGTCTGATCGACCTCACCAAAATCGAGTTGCAGAGGTGAGCCGCAATAGTGGATGGCCGTAGCCCCGGCGATGGCCTGAGGGCGATGAAGATGACCGAGGGCCACGTAGCTGGCCGTAGCCGGAAAAGCGGGAGACTGCAGCGCGTATTCCTCCGCCACGTGCGCCGTCCGCTCGCCACCGCCACTGGCTCCGCCCAACACGAAGGCATGGGCCATCAAAACATTGACGGCATCTGGTTGAAACCCTGCACAGAGCGCGGCGATCAACTGCGTCATGCGGTGGGCGTAGAGCAAGGCGTTGTCGAACGCGGCCCCATTCATCAACTGATCGGCGCGCACGATGCCACGTTTGGACACGAAAGGCACCATGGCCAAGTTCACCCGGGTGCCATCCCTTGCGGTGATCGATCGAACTCCGCCGTCGTCGGGTCGGGCTACCTCGCTCAGCACATGCACTCCGGAGCGGGCGAACAGCGGCCGCAGAACCCGCCAGACGTGGGCATTGTCATGGTTCCCGGCTATCACGGCTACGTCGGCACCGTTTTTGGCGAAGTCGAGCAGTGCGTCGTAGACGATGCCCTGTGACTCCGGCGACGGGGCGGCGGTGTCGAACAAGTCGCCCGCTACCAGCACCAGGTCGATGTTCTCTTGGCGCACGGTGTCGCCGATCTCGCGTAACACCCTGCGGTGCTCGTCGGCCCGACTTCGGCCGCGGATGTGTTTGCCGACATGCCAGTCGCCGGTGTGCAGTGCCCTCATTCGTGTCGACTACAGCCCAACGAACGGATCGAGAACCGAACCGTCGGGGGTAACGTAGATGTTGGCTTCGGCTGGCCGGGTCGCCCACGCAGGGAACGGGAACTCGAGCAAGATAGGGATGGGCAGACGCGGCTGCGCCACGTACATCGAGCCTGGCTTCAGCACGGTGGCCCGTTGCCGTTGTGCTCCCGGCAACCATCCGTATTGCTCTCGCCCGGCCTCGGCGGAATCGAGTCGGCCGACCACTCGGATGGCGCTGTTGGCTACGATGCGGCGCTCGACTTCGCTCGCCGTCTGCTGGGCGCCGATCAGAATGATGCCCAGGCTACGCCCGCGCTCGGCGACGTCGAGCAGGATCTCTTTGATGG
>JAYTVF010000140.1:0-2046 GCA_043744155.1 Acidimicrobiia bacterium
GCCCGTCACCGGCGGCGACATCGCCGGCCTACTCGCAGTCGCCATAGCCGGCATCGCCCTCGGTGGCGGACTCCTGCTCGTCGACAAGCGCCGTCGCTCCGCTGTTGCGTGACCGATAGCAAAGAAGCCTCTCAGCCCTCGGTGCTTCGGCACCGGGGGCGTTGGGTTTTTCTGGTCGGACTCGTGCTCGCTGGTGCATGGCTGGGCTGGTGCGCCCATCTCGCGTTGTCGGCCAGAAGCCAATTGCGGTCGGCACAGATACAGCTACGCAAGCTCGGCGGGGCTGACGGTTTGCGCCCGATCCTGCAGGGTGACACGGTCGGCCTCAGCGATGCTCGGCGACGACTCGTCAGCGCGGATGAGGATTTGCAGTCCGCTTGGCTGTCCCCACTGACCACGATGCCTTTCGTAGGGCGCCAGGTGAACTCGGCACGCTCGCTCACTCATACCTCGCGCTCGGTCGTCGACGCCGTTTCGTTGGCGGCGGCGGACTTCGCACCAGCGAATAGGGACAAGATGAGCCGCGTCGAACTGGTCGCTGCGCTCTCGAAAAACAGTCGCCGCTTGGCCGACGTCATAGATCAGGGCGATCTCGGGCCTTCGAGCGGGCTTATCGTTGCCCTTTCCGATGGGCGCGCTGAATTGGCCAAACAGTTGTTGTCAATCCGCAAGCCGCTCGACAAAGCCAACGCAGTGCTGCCTGGTTTGCAACGGCTGATTGCTGGACCAACACGGCTCCTGGTTGTCGCGGCGAACAATGCTCAGATGGCCGCAGGCTCGGGGTTGCCGCTAGCCGTCACGACCGCAGACTTCGCCGACGGGAAGATCACGGTCGGCCAGTTCGAGTGGACGAGCAACGTAACGGTTCCTGCTGGCTCGATTCAGCTACCAAGCGAACTCGAACAACTCTGGGGCTTTGCGACGCCGTCTGAAAATCTCAAGCATGCGTTTGTAACGCCACGATTTGATGTCACCGCACCCCTGATCGCCAAGCAGTACGAGGCAGCTACCAAGACCAAGGTCGACGGTGTACTTCTGATCGACATCGTTGGGCTACAAAAATTGGTGGCGGCGAGTGGGCCGAATTCTGATCCGAAGGCATTGACCGCAGACGAGATCATTCCCGAACTTATGAACGGACAGTACCTTTCTGTCGACTACGGGAAGAAGGACAGTCACGCTGATCGTGAGGAACGCCTCAGCGAGGTTACTCGTTCGGTTGTCAGCACTTTGCTCGACGCCAAATCTCGACTCTCTGAAGTGGGCAAAGCCATCGGGCAGAGCATTGCAGGGCGTCACCTGCTTTTGTGGAGTAAGGACGTCGATCTTCAGAATGGGCTGAATCGAAGCGAGGTGGACGGCGCTTTACGGGCCGACTCGATCGCAGTCTCGCTGCAAAACGAAGCGTCGAACAAGATGGATTGGTTCATGCGCCTGTCCGCGAATCTCTCAACTGAGACGGGTGCGGCCGGTGAACGCAACGTCACCGTGCAGGTCACCGTCAAAAATGAGGTGTCGGAAGGACAGCCGAGATATGTGGCCGGCCCCACCCAACCCAAGCAGGTCTACGGTGACTATGTCGGATACCTCACCATCAACGTGCCCCGCGTCGCAGCTCATTTGAGGCTAGGCGACACCTCACCGGTTATCGTTGGTGGATACGATGGTCCGACGCTAACCATTGGTCAATTGGTGATCGTGCACAAGGGTGAGAGCAGTACGGTGAAGTTTCACTTTGTCATGCCGAAGGGAACATCGTCGGTACAAGTGGAGCCAAGCGGTCGATTTCCGAGTCTTCAATGGACGAAGGGCTCAGTTACTTGGGCCGACACCGAACGCCGTAGAGTCGAACTCATCTGACCCAGATCCATAATCGCTGCACAGGAGTGCAGCATCCCCTTTGTCCGGGGAAGGCAACTGTTCCCCTATCTGAAGAGGCGTGCCCCTGCCAGTGTGCCGTTTTTACCATAGATTCATGTCTAATTTGACTGTATGCTTCTTGTCAGGGAACTGCGGGTGGACTTTGGCGCATTCGTCTCGGGAGAT
>JAYTVF010000141.1:0-2042 GCA_043744155.1 Acidimicrobiia bacterium
GTTGTGTGCTTTTGGCGGGCCGGTTGTGTGCGAACGCCGGTCGGCTCGTCCCACCACATCACCCATCTCACGCGCCTAACTGAACGGCATTGGGCTTAGGTATTGCGTTAGGTACGCGTTAGGTATTGCGTTAGGTGTGCGGACACAAGCGACCCGACCAGGACCATCGGAGCCGACACCTGCCCCCGACACACAGAACGTCCCCCGGAACACTCGGGCTTGCGGCACGTCGCCCGACACGTTCAAAGAGACGGTTGGTGTTCATTTTGATGTCGGCTGGCCTATCCTTGAGGATATGAGTATCGCCCCGTCTACGACGCCGAACCTCCAGTCGAACGACCCGTGTTGGTGCGGCAGCGGGCGCAAATACAAGCGTTGTCACAAGCCGCTCGAAGGTCGCGTGCTACCCGGTCACGTCAGCCCGATGTTGAGCGTGCCTGCCCACATCGAGCGCCCGTCATATGCTGAGACTGGCGTTCCCGCCCGGCGCAACGAGGGCCGTATCAAGTCGGCCGACGTCATCGCACGGATGCGTCGCACCTGCACGATCGCAGCCGAAATCCTGGCCTTGACCGGCGCCCACCTTCAGGTCGGTATGACTACCGACGACGTTGATCGCTACTGCCATCAGTTGTACATCGAACGCAACTGCTACCCCTCGACACTGAACTATCACGAATATCCCAAGAGCCTGTGCACCTCCGTGAACGAGGTCATCTGTCACGGCATTCCCGACGATCGGCCGATGCAGGACGGGGACATCGTGAATCTCGACATCACGGCCTTCCGCGAAGGCGTGCATGGCGATTGCAACGCCACCTTTTTCGTCGGCGACGTGGCGCCTGAATCCCGCCACCTTGTGAAGGTCACCCACGAGTGCATGATGAAGGGCATCGAGGCGGTCCAGCCGGGTCGGCCGATTTCCGATGTCGGGCGGGCCATCGAGAATCATGCCAAACAACATCGGTACGGCGTCGTGCGGGCCTTCGTCGGCCACGGCATCGGCGAGGAATTCCACAGCGATATCCAGGTGCCGCACTACTACGACCCCAAGGCCAACATGATCATGCTTGCCGGCATGACCTTCACGATCGAGCCGATGATCACCCTGGGCACATGGAAGCACGACTCGTGGGATGATGACTGGACCGCGGTCACCTCCGATGGCAAGCGCACCGCCCAATTCGAGCACACCATCCTCGTCACCGAAACCGGCAGTGAAATCCTCACCCTTTGACGCCGCAAGAATGCCGCCCCGGCGGTTGTAGACGCGTCACTTTGCAGGGTTTCAGAGGCGGGCGAGCCACCATGAGCTAACAGGCTCGTCGGGCACGGCGTAGGCGCGGTTCATGGCGCTAGCGAAGGCAGTCATGTCGCCGGCCCGCAGTGGAGCAATGGCCTCGTCCCAATCTTGCGCGGGCAGAGGCAGGGTGCGCACCTGGGTGGCACTGAGCTTGAGGGCCAACGACGTGAGGCCGGCACCGAGGTACCGGGAGGCCGCCCAAGCCGATGTGCTCGGAGCAAGCACCACGGCCAGAACGCGCCAGACGTCGTCACAGTTGTCCGGCACGATGGTGAGCACGGGCACCGACGGCAGCAAAGCGCCTTCGGGGTCGGCGATGGCCTCGATCACCTTGGTCTGGGTCGCCATCAACACTTTGGGCACCAGACGCGACCTAGCCCATGCCTGCAACGCTGGAGTCAGCGCGGAAAGATCGACGCGAGGGCGCTCGAACCGCTGTTTGGCGAATCGGGTCGGGCGCTGGCCCCAATGGCACACTGCAGCGTCGATGAGGCCTGTGGTGATCAGTGGCGGGCCATCGGCCTCGTCGCTGACGGCACCGACCAACCCGTAGTATTGGTCGCGGAAATCGGCCGTGACGGTCGCGATATCGCTCAGCACGCCAGCCGTCGTGGGCCGCACTGTTGGAACCCCTGCCAGATCGGCCGTCAGGAACGACCACGACGACCAACCCGACAGCGACGCCTCGAACCCGGGCAACTGCAAACCCAGGCCTACATCCGACCGCGACGTCGACTCG
>JAYTVF010000142.1:0-2037 GCA_043744155.1 Acidimicrobiia bacterium
CGACCCCGGCCGGGGCCATACACCTCGCCACTCCACCGCAGAGTGCGCCAGCTGTTGCCCTTGAGATGCCGACGGCAGCGCGCCGCCGCCTGCAGATCGAACAGCCCTATACAGGTGACCAAAAGCGATGAGACGAGAAGACCTGCTACCGGCATAGAGGTGACCCGTTCCCGTTTGGTGGCACCAATGATGAGCGATCGTTCGGGATTGTCGCGATCGACCGATAACTGCACCTCCTGGCCCGGCTCGAAGCTGCCGATGTAATCGCGAAGCGATATCAGCCCGGTCGTCGTCGTTGCTCCGCGCGTGAACTGCACCTTGGCCAGACGCGGATTGCCGGGGATCACCTGCAGTACCCTGCCCGAAACCTCTTGACCGTTGCGGTTCACCACACTCTTGGTGTCGTTGAAGAAGATTGCCGCCAGCACGAACGCCACGAAAAGTGCGAGCCCGACGGCCAACACAACCTGTGCCCGTCGCAACCACTTCCGCAGTGTGTCCGCGACGAGCTGAGCGGCGTGCTCGTGGAACGCTGCCGATGAAATCGGCACACGAGGCGCGACGGGCCGAGGCCTGGGTTTTGATTCGGTGCTCACCGCGCCCTTTCCTCACTCATGAACAGAGAGCGTAACCTGTTCCAAATGAACCTGACGCGGCGAGCCTCCGTTCCCGCCAATCGGGAGATCAGGGTGCGTTGGTGGAAAGAAGCCTTTATCGTGGCGGGCTTCTACGCGTTGTATTCCGTGGTTCGCAATCGGTTTGGCTCGGCTCTGCTCGATACGGGCGGCACGCCTGAGCAACCGTTCAATCATGCCGAACAAGTCATCCGGATCGAGCGCTCGTTGGGGCTCTTTCACGAGCATGCCATTCAGAACATTTTCCTGCCATACCGCCTGGCCCTGCAGTTCTGGAACGTGTTTTACGGCACCGCGCACTTCTTGGTGACGATCACCACCTTCATCACGTTGTACGTGGTCGGGCGCACCCGTTTCGTGCGCTGGCGTAACACGCTCGCCTTCACCACTGCGCTCGCGCTGGTCGGGTTTTCGCTCTATCCACTCATGCCACCGCGGCTCTTGAACGACTCCGGCGAGTTCGGTGGCGCCCGCCTGACTGCGGTGAAAGACCTGCCCGGTCGCACCGATTTTCATGACACCCTAAAAGAAGCCGGCGGTCTGTGGAGTTTCGATTCGGGCGCTATGACGAAGGTATCGAATCAATACGCCGCCATGCCAAGCCTGCACTGCGCCTGGTCGACGTGGTGTGCGTTGGCGCTGTGGCCGATCGTGCGCCGACGCTGGATGAAGGGCCTCTTGGTTCTCTACCCCGTAGTGACTCTGCTGTGCATCATCGTCACCGGGAACCATTACTGGTTGGACGCCGTTGGAGGTCTCATCACGCTGGGCGCGGGCTGGTTCTGCGGCAACATTTTCGAGGATTGGAATCAGCGTCGCCTCGCCCGACGAGCCAGCTTGACCGATGCGTCGACGCCACCGTCGGTCGACAACATCGATACCGATCAGGTCACGCTGTAGCCAACGACGTCAACAATGATGTTGGTCTTGCCTGACCGGTTGTAGAAGCCGACCTTGCCGTTACCGCCCACCTTGGCCACCACCAGGTTGGCCACGGTCTGCCCGGCTACGAAGTTCAGGTTCGACGCCGTCGGTCTCGAGCTTCCGCTGGGGAACACAGTGAGATAGCCTGCCTCGGTCGGTGCAACGACGGTAACGTTCATCGTCACTGATTGCACTCCCGTGGCCGGTACTGGGCCAACGCCGATCACCGAGAGCTCAAAGGATTCATCCGGGCCGACCGGTTGGGTCGTGCGGGAGTCGGCCAAACGGGTCGGGGTGACCACAACCATGCCGGAACCACCGCTCAAGGCGAAACATCCGACGATGTCAACGATGAGATGTGTCGAGCCGCTGGCGTTGAAAACGCTGATTGCCCCACCGGAACCTACCTTGGAAACCACCAGGTTGGGCACCGTCTTTCCAGCCACGAAGTTGAGATTCGAGGTCGATGGCATTGCGT
>JAYTVF010000143.1:0-6526 GCA_043744155.1 Acidimicrobiia bacterium
ACGGGTCGCCCATCGATATGTGTCACCTCGGCTCGGGCAGCTCCGGGGGCCTTGGCGCGCAGCGTTATGGGGCGAGAAACAACGGTCGGCACGCAGCCAGGTTAGACAGCTACGGACACACCGGGTTGCAACGGTCCTTTTTGCTGCATCACCGACGTCAGTACGTCAACGACGGCTTGGCCGGCGGCGGACAGATTCGTGCGTCGGCGACGGGCGAGTCCGACCCGTCGTTGCGGCAGACCGACCATGGGGATGACTACGAATTCGCCCTTCACCCACTTTGGGGCTGCGGTGGCGGGCAAGACCGCGGCGCCATAGCCCTCCATCGCCAAAGAGGTCATGAGGCGTCCACCATCGATTTCGGCCATGACCTTCAGCGGGGCCTTCGCCTTACGGGCCTGGTCTTCGAGATCGCGGCGAAGCGCGGTTCCGACCGGGGGCAGCATCAGCTTGTGCTGCAGGAGCTCGGGCACCGATACCGTGGTGTTGAGCGCCAGTGGATGGTCGAGGCCGACGATGCAGACCAGATCTTCATCGAACAGCGGTTGCGTGACCAACTCAGTGGAGTCGACGGGCAGGTTCACGATGGCCAGTTCCAGCCGACCGTCTTCCACCTGCGGAACAAGAGATGTTGTGCTCGCCTCCATCACCACAACTCGCACGCCTGGGTGCGTCGTACGGATTTCGGTGAGCAACTGGGGCATCAACCACCGAGCGGTGGTGCCTATCACGCCGAATCGAACCTCGCCGGACAGATTGCCCAGCGACGCGGAGAGGTCGGTCGGGATGGCGTCGAGTTCGGCCTGAATGCGGCGAGCCCGGGCGGCGACCAGCTGACCAGCCACGGTCAGCTGCCCGCGGGCGCGGTCGATCAGTTCCGCGCCAACCTCACGCTCGAGGCGGATGATGTGGGCGGATACGTTGGACTGCACGGTGTACAACGCCTTGGCGGCGCCCGAAAAAGAGCCATGTTCGGCAACGGCTAGAAGAGCAGAAAGTTGTCGTAGATCCACCTATCGCTCCCAGGTCAAGTGCTATCTGAAAGAATGATAGAAGATATTCGGATTTCTGGTTGAAAGATCAGCCGAACTTGTGCATACTTTCACTAACAGATCGATGCGGCAAGGTTCCCCCAACCACCGCATTGACATAGAGGCCAGATAAGAGTTCCCCCAACTCGCTGGCCTTAGGTTGAGAGGTCCCGATCCCCCATCGGGACCTTTCCCGTTTTTGCCGATAGATTTGCCCGACTATGTCGCACTCTGCCGCCATCTTCGACCTGGACCGCACGCTGCTGGCCGGGGCCAGTGGATCTGTGTTCGCCACGGCTATGCGAGCGGCCGGACTCATCGGACCAGCCATACCGGGCGAACGTCTTATCGCCGGCCTTTTCGCAGCTGTTGGTGAGAGTCTGCCGTTGCTCGCTGTTACCCGCCAGATGGCCGCCAAGGCCAAGGGTCGCTCGCAAGCGGAAACAGAACGTGCCGCACGAGCGGCGCTGCCGGCCCTCACTGAGCTGATTCAGCCTTTTGTTGCCGGGGCGCTTGCCGACCATCGGTCGGCCGGCCGGCTCTTGGTCCTGGCGACTACAACGCCGTACGACTTGGTGGCGCCGTTGGCGGCACACCTCGGATTCGATCAGGTCATCGCCACGCGTTATGGCGTGGCGGCGGACGGCACCTATGACGGCACCATCGATGGGCACTTCGTCTGGTCGACGGGAAAGAAGTCAGCCGTCGTTGAGTGGGCGCGAAATGCCGATGTTGATCTGAGCGAAAGTTGGTTCTATTCCGACAGCGTCTATGACGCCCCGCTGCTGATGTCGGTCGGTCATCCAGTCGTGGTGAACCCGGATCCGAGATTGGCGGTTCTGGCCGTGGCGCGACGGTGGCCGACGTTGCACTTTGACGTGCCACCGGGTGTGCCGAAGCTGCCCGTGCTCGGTCTCGAGCCGCAGCAGCTCGCCCTGGCCATGTGCCGTCCAGAGCTGATGCCTTTCGCTCGGTTCGACATCGCCGGGGTTGGTAATATCCCCGCGCTTGGACCGGTCATTCTGATCGCCAACCATCGCAGCTACTTCGATGTCTCCGCACTGGCCATGACAATGGCTCCGACCGGGCGTAGTGTGCGGTTCCTGGGCAAGAAGGAGGTGTTCGATGCACCCATTGTCGGGCCGATCGCTCGTGCCATGGGAGGCATCCGGGTCGACCGGGGCACCGGATCGGACGGGCCTTTGCAGGCCGCGGCCCAGGCGCTGGCGGCAGGGGAGGTGGTGGCCATCATGCCTCAGGGCACGATCCCGCGGGGGCTGGCCTTCTATGACCCAGCGCTTAAGTTCCGCTGGGGAGCCGCCAAACTGGCAGCACTCACCAAAGCTCCGGTCATTCCGATCGGCATTTGGGGTACCGAGCAGGTGTGGCCGCGCAACAGTCGCGTGCCGCATGTGTGGAACGTCGCAGCTCCTCCGACGGTGCGCGTTCGCGTTGGGCAGCCCGTGTCCTTGAAGTACCGGAGCGAAAGGGTTGACAGCGCACGCATGGCCGAGGCCATTTCCGCGCTGCTTCCGGACCAAGCGCGCCAGACCGTGACGCCGACCGATGAAGATGTGGCTCGGGCAACCCCGGCGGGAAAGAAGCCGGTGTAGATGTCCCCGCTCGCCACCTTCGGCCCACAGGCATGGCGCCGCCCGGAAGCGATCAGCTGGAACCGGCTGACGATGCACACCCCGCGGCTGACGTCGGAGCCACTCATGCTCAACGGTGTCTGGCAGTTCCGCTACACCGAGTCGCCTGACGCCATCACGGCAGATGACATCAGTGGCGAAATGGCGGGCTGGGACACAATCACCCTGCCGGGCCACTGGACGCTGCAGGGGTGGGATCATCCGCACTACACCAATGTGCAGATGCCCTATGGCGGTCGCGCTCCCGAGGTCCCCGATCGCAACCCCACGGGGATTCATCGCCGCTCATTCGACCTGCCCGTCGGTTGGGATGGTCGCCGCATCGTATTGCAGATCGGTAGCGCCGAAAGCGTGCTCTTTGCGTGGGTGAACGGCATCCCAGTCGGTATGAGCACGGACAGCCGGCTGGCGTGCGAGTTCGATATCAGTGCCGCCGTACGGCCCGGGGCGAACGACATCGCGCTGGTCGTCGTCAAGTGGTCGGCGCAGAATTACGTGGAAGATCAGGACCACTGGTGGCTGGGCGGCATCTCGCGTGATGTACTCATCTTCGCGACAGACCACGTGCACCTCGGCGACGTCCGAGTCGATGCCGGGCTCACCGACGATATGGCCACGGGAACGTTGCGGGTTCGCACCACCGTTGACTTCCACCGGTTCGATGACATTGCCGCAGGCTGGACTGTTGGCGCTCGGTTGGAGACATGGTCGGGCCGGGCGATGGGCAAGGAACTGACCGGACCCGTGCCGGTTGACCTTCGGCCGCATCATTTTCGAGGTCACCTCGTAGATCTCACCCGAACCGTGCCGAAGGTCGCCGCATGGTCAGCCGAGAAGCCCAACCGGTACCGTCTCGTCGTCACCCTCTCGGACCCCGAGGGCATCTGTCGGGAGACACTGGTGGAGACAATTGGATTTCGGCGGGTAGACCTAGCGCCGCACGCCATGCTTTTGAATGGGCAGCGGGTGATGATCCGCGGTGTCAACCGCCATGACCACCACCCGGACAAGGGTAAGGCGGTATCTGTCGACGACATGCGGGCCGACCTTGTCACCATGAAACGCCACAACATAAATGCAGTGCGGACCTCGCACTATCCCAATGACCCCCGATTCCTCGATCTGTGCGATGAGCTCGGGCTGTATGTCATCGACGAAGCGAACATTGAGTCACACGCGTTCAATGATTCGCTCTGCAACGATGCTGACTTCCGCAGCACTTGGCTTGAGCGGGGCGCTCGCATGGTGCAACGGGACAAGAATCATCCCTGTATTTTCGCCTGGTCTCTCGGCAACGAGGCGGGCTACGGCGCCAATCACGAGAGCCTGGCCGGATGGATTCGTGGATATGACCCGAGCCGCTTGCTCCACTACGAAGGTGCCATCATGCACACCTGGCGGGGCGGTAGGGACAAAGGCGGGCGTTCGGCCACCGACATCATCGCCCCGATGTATCCCGACATCGACGAACTGGTCGAAGCGGCCAGCACGACCACAGACGAGCGCCCCTGGATTCTGTGTGAGTACAGCCACGCCATGGGGAACTCGAACGGGTCGCTCTCTGACTATTGGAAGGCGTTTGAACATACCCGTGGTTTGCAAGGCGGCTTCCTGTGGGAGTGGAAAGATCACGGCCTGCGCCAGCACCTGAAGGACGGCGGCTGGCGCTATGCCTACGGTGGCCAATTCGGCGATACACCCCACGATGCAAACTTCGTCGCCGACGGGTTGGTCGGTCCCGACGGCACGCCCCACCCGGCCATGCACGAGGTGGCCTGGGTGCATCGTCCGGTGCGCGTCACCCTGGCAGGACGGGGCAAGATCCGGGTAGAGAATCGCCAGTGGTTCAGTGACCTCTCTGGGCTTCGAGCTACCTGGCAGCTTCTCGTTGACGGCGTTACGGTGCAAAAAGGCCAACTTGTGCTGCCCCGGGTGGGGCCCGGCGAGAGCGTGGTCGTGCCGGTTCCATCGGTGCCCGTGCAGTTGGCCGCCGGGCAGGAATCGCATCTCACCGTTCGTTTCCACACGGCCAAGGATCAACCCTGGTCACCGAAGGGACATGAGGTGGCGTGGGACCAACTGGCACTGGCTGCCAAGGCGAAACGTCGTCCCGCTCGCCGACCCGACCCTGCCGCTGCGTGGCAGCTTCGCCGAGAAACGTTCTTGGCCACCGCAGGCAACATCAGCGTGCGCGTCGAGAACGGCGAGATGAACAGCCTGGTCGTCGATCGCACAGAATTGTTGGCCGGTCCGATTCGAGCAGAGCTCTGGCGCGCCCCCACCGACAACGACGGCCTGAAACTCTGGGAAGGCCAGCAACGCAAGGTGCTGGAACGGTGGAACGAATGGGGCCTGGATCGTTTGGTGCGCACGGTTCGGTCGGCCGATCAGGTGGCCGGTGGCCTCCGATTGGTCCACGAACTTCGCGGTGCGTCGGCGTCGGCCGTGCACACCCAGACCATCAAGATTCTCGATTCGGGTGCCGTCACCTTTGACGAACAGATCGACATTCCAGACGTATGGTACGACCTCCCCCGTGTCGGTGTGTCGTTCCTGGCTCGGCCCGGGTTCGATCACCTTGAATGGTTCGGTCTCGGCCCCGGTGAGAACGAGACCGATCGACACGGTGGCTCCGTTCTTGGCCGGTACCAAGGTCGGCCCGACGAGTTGCCCTACGTGATGCCGCAGGACTTCGGTACTCGAGGCCGAGTGCGCTGGCTGTCGCTGGCGACCAACAAGATCGGCGCCCGAATCGAGGCGTCTGTGCACACCCTTTTCTCGGCAACGCATCACACGTCCGCCGATCTTTCCTCCGCCAGTGACTGGACCGATCTGCGGCGTCGTGACGAGGTTGTCGTCCATCTTGACGTAGCCAAGCGGGGGGTCGGGACAGCATCATGCGGCCCCGATACTCGGGCGGAATATCGCGTTTCTCCTGGTAAATGGGCATGGCAGTGGAGCCTGACCCCATACGCCCTTGGCTAGGAGCCTCGAAGGTTCACATCTGACGACTACCGAAATGTTACAAGTTGCTAACAAATATGTGTCAGTCTGAGTACCATGCTTTCCTTTCGAATCCGTCGATCTGGCGCGCTTCAGATCGCCTCGGCCGTACTGCTGGTGGCTATAGCTCTTGGCATTTCCCCTCTTTCAGCTAGCGCCGTTTCGCACGCCGTCCAGCCTTCGCGCCTGTTGGACACCAGAGATGCCACGGGTGGTCACAAAGGGAAACTGGCCGCTGGCGAGGTATTTCAACTGGCCGTCGGTGGTCAGTCCGGCGTCGGTGCGGCGCCGTCGGCGGTTGCGCTCAACGTCACTGTGGTGAGCCCAACCGGCGACGGATTTCTGTCGGCATGGCCTTGCGGCGGCGCAGAACCAAGTACGTCGAACCTGAACTTTGTGGCTGGTCAGATCGTGGCCAACGCCGTAATCGTCGGAGTCGGTGGGGGCGGCGAGGTATGCCTGCGATCCTCGGTCGCGACCGACGTCGTGGCCGACATCTCGGCTTGGTTCGATGGCTCGTCGCCCATCGTGGCTTTGGCGCCGAACCGCTTAGTCGACACCCGCATCGGCGTCGGGTTCGCCGCTCACAAATTGGGGGCCGGTGAGGTCTTGCGCGTGCCCGTTGTCGGTCAGCCTGGCGTCGAGGCAGGCGCGGCCTCGGCCATTTTGAATCTCACGGCTACCGGACCGGATGCGGCCGGCTTTCTCACGGTCTACCCCTGCGGGCAAGCGGTTCCAGGTACCTCGAATCTGAACGTCGACGGTGGCCGCACCGTACCCAACGCCGTGGTCGCAACGCTCGCCGCCGACGGTTCGGTTTGTGTGACGACCAGCGTCACC
>JAYTVF010000144.1:0-6513 GCA_043744155.1 Acidimicrobiia bacterium
GCCCATGACAGCGGGTCGGGCGAAAGTGCAGGTGGCGCCCGGCAACCGGGGCGATGGACGGTGGCGGTGGTGCTGGTGCTGTTGCTCGGGGTCGCCGCCCTGATCGCTGGCGCCCTGCTGCGAGGCCCGGCCAACGCCCTCACCCATGTGGTGCGGTCGAGTCAGTCGAGCGGGCCGACTACCGCTGAACCGACCAGTGATCCGCCCCCCGCCATCACCTCACCTGACCCGACCGGCAATGTTTCCGCACCGTCGACGACGGTCAAGCCGAGTCAGCCCAACGCCATGATCGCCGCGGTCGAATTCGATCCTCCGCCGGGCGACGGTGCCGAACACCCGGGCCAACTGAGCTTCTTAAGCGACGGCAATCCCGCCACCGAATGGACCACGGTCTGTTATGATAACAGCCAACTGCTGCCCAAGAAGGGTGTCGGGTTGATTTTTGAACTTCGCGAACCCACGGCCGGTCACAACTTGGAGCTCGTGTCAAAGACCAACGGCTGGGCGGCCACGGTGTACGTCTCTGCCGTGCCGGGCGATACCTTGACCAGTTGGGGCACGCCGGTATCGGTCGGCAAGGACATCCCTGCCGGGGTCGCTGGGTTCCCGTTAGGGTCGAGTAGCAGTCGCTATGTCCTGGTGTGGTTCACCCATCTCGGTCGCTCCGATCTCTGCACGCTGCCGTTTCAGATGCGGGTTTCCGAGGTGCGCGTCGTGAAGGCGACGACTAAGTAACCTCTCGCTATCGACGCGGCTGACTCATCCCTCCTACTGGCGGCCGCGCAACGCGGCGAGGCCGGCGCGCTCGATGCTTTTTTGCGCCTGCACTACGATCGGATCCTGCATCTCTGCCGCCGCATCACTGGCAACGATGCCGATGCTGCCGACGCCACGCAGGAAGCCATGCTGGCCATTGTGCGTGGACTTGGCCGCTTTGATGGTCGATCGAGCATCACCACTTGGCTCTATCGGGTCACGACCAACGCCTGTCTGGACGAGCTTCGGCGGCGCAAACGTCGCCCGACGGTTGGACTCCCAGACCTTGAACGGATGGATCGTCCCACCGGGGGCGTGGCCCACGATGACGGTGTCGCCGATCGTCTCCGCCTCGACGCCGCGTTGGCCGAACTACCCGACGACTTCCGCATCGCAGTCGTTCTACGCGATGTTGGAGACCTGGACTACGCCGACATCGCCCTCGTGCTTGATCTGCCGCCCGGAACCGTGCGATCCCGCATCGCCCGGGGCCGAATGGCTCTGGCTCGAAGCCTTGGCACCTATGCCGGGAACCAACCAGGCTCGTCGGACCGTCTAAGGGAAGAATCATGATCGATTTCTCCGCCTTTGATGACGCCGCCTTTGAACTGGCCAGCGTCTACCTCGACCACGAGGCCACCGCGGACGAACGCGCCCAGGTCGAGCAATCACCGGCCCTTGTGTCATTGGTGAATGCCCTGCGAGGGGTGAGCGCCCAGGTTGCCGCACCCTTGGTCTCGGGCACCTCTGCCGCAACATCGGGCACGCTCGGTGGCACACAGACCGCGTCGGTCGAAGGTGCTCGATCACGCGACGCTGAGGTCGCGATTGCAGCGGCGGTCGCCACCGTCGCGTTGCCTGCAGCCACGACGCCGCCGGTAGCCACACCGCCGTTCGAGGTCGGCTCATCGCCCATCGCCACAGAGCCGTACCACGCCCCGACGCCTGCGGCCACACCCCCTTCTGTGGGTGCGGTCGGCTCGGTGATCTCGTTGCAGGCTGCACGAGAGCAGCGGGAGCATCGGCAGCGGAGCTGGATGAAACCGCTTACCGTCGCGGCTGGAGTGATCGTCGCGCTTGGCCTTGTGTCGGTCATCAGTACTCGGGGAGGGGACAACAAGACCAGCGCACCTGCAACCTCGTCCGGTCTGACGACCAAGTCTGCCAGCGCCGGATCCGACTTGTCTGAGGCCACCTCTGCCGTCCCCGCTGCCGCCATTGCGGCGGCGTTACCAGCCACGACCGCGGCATCGGCTGCGACTACGGCGGCAGCAGCAGCCACGAGTGCGGCACCGGCCGCGACTACGGCAGCGGCAGCGGCCAGTACGGCAGCGGCAGCGACCAGCGCTGCACCGGGTTCACAGGCCGTCGGCACTGCCACCACGGCAGCGTCAGCAGGTACGACGGCACCGAAGCCCGGTTCGACAAACGAATCGGCACCGGCTCGAGTGATTGCCAATGACACCGAACTGCGGTCATTCTTGCAATCCAACCGTGACTCGTTCTCCAGCACCGAACCCATCCCAGCCTGTCTGCCGCCCGCGTCGGCCAATACGGTGCGGGCCGCCATCACCTGGCAGGGAATCCCGGCCATCGTCTCCATCGAGACGGCGCGCCCAGTCGCCACGGTGACGGCACGCGATGACTGCCGTATCCTCACCTCTGTTACGACCTGACACGCCTGGCTCTCACGCAGCCCTCACCACGTAGGCTATGGCGATGTCGATCGACACCCCATCTTCTGATGACTGGATCTCCACACTGCTCGGCAAGCTCGAAAAGGGAGTCGAGCTCGTTCGAGATACGGCCACCAATCGGGTTATCACCATCATGCGAAGCGTCATGTACGGCGTCATGGCCCTCATTATCGGGCTTTTCGCGCTCATGTTGCTGGCCGTCATGATTGTCCGTCTCCTCGTGGTGGCCACTGGCCATCGCACCTGGCTGGCCCACGGCATCACCGGTTTGGTGTTCCTCATCGCCGGCCTATTCATCCTTCGCCTCCGTCACCCCAAGGTCACTGCCTAAAATGCCGTCTCACCACCACGTCATCATCATCGGATCCGGCCCGGCCGGGCTGACCGCCGCCATTTACACCGCACGCGCCAACCTGGCTCCGCTTGTCATCGAGGGTGAGCCATCGTCCACCTCCGATCAGCCTGGTGGACAGTTGATGCTGACCACCGAGGTGGAAAACTTCCCGGGATTCCCCGAGGGCATCATGGGGCCAGAACTCATGATGAAGTTCCGCGAGCAGGCGGCCCGATTTGGTGCCACATACGTCACCGAGAAGGTCACCAGCATCGAAACGGCGGTCCGCCCGTTCGTGGTCCACACCCATGACGACGTGTTTACCGCCGACGCCGTCATAGTGGCGACCGGGGCGCAATCACTCATGCTCGGCCTCGACGCAGAACAACGCCTTCTCGGCCACGGGTTGTCGACGTGCGCGACATGTGACGGCTTCTTCTTCCGAGGCCACGACATCGCCGTGGTCGGCGGTGGCGACTCCGCTCTGGAGGAGGCCCTCTTCCTCACGAAATTCGCGTCGTCGGTCACCCTCATTCACCGCCGCGACACACTGCGCGCCTCAAAGATCATGCAAGACCGGGCGATGGCGAATCCGAAGATGAGGTTTCTCTGGCATAGCCAGGTCGTCGACCTGGTCGGCCAGGACAAGGTCGAAGGGGCCGTCGTGCGCAACGTGCAGACCGGCGCCGACACCGTGCTGGCGATCACAGGCATCTTTATCGCCATCGGCCACGTGCCCAATACCAAACTGTTCTCGGGCATTCTCGATATGGAGGACACCGGTTACCTGATCACCCGGCCTTCGTCCACCTACACCAATGTCGACGGCGTCTTTGCCTGCGGCGACGTACAGGATCACACCTACCGCCAGGCGATTACCGCCGCTGGCTCAGGCTGTATGGCCGCCATCGACGCAGAACGTTGGCTAGAGGCGCATCACTGACCGATCGGGCCGATACGCTGAGCATCCCACTCGAAAGGATCTCCACCGTGGCTGCAGGCATCGCGAATCTCACCGACGCAACCTTTGACGAAACAATCCAGGCCAGTTCCAAGCCGATCGTGGTCGACTTCTGGGCTGACTGGTGTGGACCGTGCAAGATGATCGCCCCCATCCTCGCCGAGATCGCAACGGAAGAGCACGAAAACATTACCGTTGCCAAGCTCAACGTTGATGACAACCCAAACATCGCCATGCGGTACCAGGTGCAGAGCATTCCTACCCTTTTGGTGTTCCAAAATGGTACGCTTGCCAAGCGGATGGTCGGCGCCAAGGGTAAGGGACAGATGTTGCGGGAGCTTTCGGAATTCTTGGGCACCTCCCACTAGCACCGGGCGCCTCTGGCGAAGCCGTTCGAGACCTGCAACGTCGCTTAGGTGCAGCTGGCTTTCAGCCCGCTGGTACCGCCCCGGGGGTGTATGGCGTCGCCACGCAAGCGGCCATGTCAGCGTTTCAAAATGCCCGAGGTCTCACGGCCTCGGGCATTTGTGATGCCGCCACCTGGACAGCCCTCGTCGAAGCCAGTTGGCGCCTCGGTGACCGCCATCTCTATCTGCGCGCCCCGATGCTTCGCGGCGACGACGTGGCTGAGCTGCAACGTCGTCTCGGCCAGTTGGGGTTCGACCCCGCGCGAGTCGATGGCATATTCGGCCCTTCAACCGCACGTGCGGTTGAAGACTTCCAACACAACGTCGGCCTGCTCCCTGCCGACAGCATCTGCGGCCACGCCACCTACCGAGCACTCAGACGACTTTCTCGCAGCGGGCACGACGGCCCGTCCATCGCGCAAATACGCGAACAAGAAGCCGCCCGAGCCGCAGGGGCCACCTCACTCGACGGCCACCGACTGGCCATCGGCAATCTCGGAGCGTTCCATCAGTTGACTCGAGCGCTCAGCCGGATGCTACGCCAAGCCGGCGCAGAAGTGCTGACCCTCGACCTGCCCGATGCATCCGAGCAAGCTCGCGAAGCCAACCGCTTTCAGGCCATTGCCTATGTCGGGCTGGCTGGCGGAGCACCTGTCACCATGTCGTACTACGCCACGCAGGGCTTCGTGTCCCTACGTGGGCATGACTTGGCCGACCGCCTCCAGACGGCACTTCGGGATGCCCCGTTGCTGTCAGCTGGCGAGGTTCGAGGCATGCGCCTGCCGATCCTGCGTGAGACACGCATGCCCGCGGTCGTGTACGAGCTCGGCGAGCTCGATCAGCGCTTGGTACCGAGCGTAGCTTCGGCTTTGGCAGCAGGCATCTGCTCCTGGCTGTTGCAGACTATCAACTAGAGCGTTTATCAACAGCTATATCCACAGCCTGTGAGGACGCTCTTGTTCAGGTTTGGGGTAGTGAAATACCCTGCGGTTCGGTCATAATTCGGTAGATTCGCTCCAAATCCTCCAAAGTTGCGAACTCTATGACCATTTTTCCACGTTTTCCGCCCATGGAAACACTCACGCGCGTGTCGAGGTGTTCGCTGAGCAGCTCCTCAAGCTCAAGGAGCCCCGGCGCCCGCAGGGGACGAATGACCGGTTCGCTCCCCCGACCGATGGGGGGTGCGGGAGCAGCATCGATGTCATCCTGGTGACGCCGCAAGAGCTCCTCGATAGCCCGAACCGAGAGACCTTCGGCCACGATGCGTTGGGCCAGCGACTCCTGATAGGAGCGGTCGGGCGTGCTCAGTAGCGATCGGGCATGACCGGCACTGAGGCGCCCATCGGTAAGCATGCGCTGGATAGCCGGAGGCAACTGCAGCAACCGTAGGGTGTTGGTGATGGCGGCACGACTCTTGCTAACCCGCTTGGCCAACTCTTCGTGGGTGAGATGGAATTCCTCGATGAGTTGAAGGTAGGCCGCGGCCTCTTCCAATGCCGACAGGTCCTGCCGGTGAATGTTCTCGACCAAGGCTTGCTCGACCGATGCCACATCGTCGGTGGTGCGCACCACACAGGGTATCGTTCCGAGCCCGCACCGCTTGGCGGCGCGCCACCGTCGCTCGCCGGCGATGAGTTGGAAGCGGCCATCACCCAGGGGTCGCACCAGCACCGGTTGCAGCACACCCAACTGACGAATCGAGTGGGACAGTTCGACCAGGGCCTCTTCATCGAAGTGCGCCCGAGGTTGGTTGGGATTTGGTTCGATGCTACCGACGGGTACTTCACGTAGGTAGGCTCCGGTTGAGGGGGCCTCGGTGGCCATGGTGGCCGATTGTTCAATGGGTAGAAGGGCAGCCAAGCCCTTCCCAAGTCCACTACGCCGCTGCTCCACCACTCACCTCCTCAGCGAGGGCCTGGTAGGCCTTGGCACCACGAGACAATGGATCGAACACGATCACCGGCTGCCCGTAGGACGGGGCTTCTGAGAGTCTCACGTTACGGGGAACAATTTGCCGACATACCTTGTTCCCGAAGTGAGCCTGCACCTCGGTCACCACCTGATCGGCCAATCGCGTCCGTGCGTCATACATAGTGAGAATCAACGTCGTGAGTTCAAGCGTGGGATTCAGGCTCTTTCGCACCAGTTCGACGTTGCGTATCAGCTGACCTAAGCCCTCCAAAGCGTAGTACTCACACTGGATGGGCACCATCACCTCACTCGCGGCGGCAAGGGCGTTAATAGTGAGCAGACCAAGCGACGGCGGACAATCGATCAAGACGAAATCGTAATCGTCCTGAACTGACTCAATTGCCCGTTTGAGACGCATTTCACGACTGAAAGCCGTCACCAACTCTA
>JAYTVF010000145.1:0-6499 GCA_043744155.1 Acidimicrobiia bacterium
TTCGAGGTCAACTTTTGCCACCTGATGCGTAAGCCCCCGGCGAGGCCCTCCGGATTCAGAATGGCGGAAAGGATGAGTGCGATTCCGCCGAGAATGAGCGTGAACTCGGTAGGCACTTTGAACACCGTCTGCAACACGGTGAAGGTTATGCCAGCGGGGACGAGGAACCCGGCGGCGACCGAACCGCTCACACACGAGATGCCCCCGAGGTAGGCAAACGCCAGGAAGGCCAGCGATTGCGTGCCACCGAAGTAGACCTGATCGACCTTGCCGAATCGGTAAGCAACCAGTGCGCCGCCCAGGCCGGAAATGAACGCCGCCAGACTGAAGGCCGTCGCCTTCACCCGAGCGACGTCAACTCCCGCTGCTGCTGCGGCCCGTTCGTTCGATCGAGTTGCGAGCATGCGCCTTCCGGTTCCCGATTTCCGAAGGTTAGCGACGGCGTAGCACAAGACGACGACGACGCCGAGGCAAAACAATCCGAACCACGCGTTCGCTCCCGAACCGCGCGCTATTGGTGCCGTCCGTATCGGGTCGATCGGGCCGGGAACCCTTACGACCGCCCCCTTGAGTGGGTCGTTGACACCTGGATTCTTGAAGAGGAATTCATTCATCGCGATAGCGAACGCGAACGTGATGACGGCCAGATTTACGCCGCGTACCCGTAAAGCCGGCAAGGAGACGAGCAACCCGACCAGCGCTGCGGCGAGCGCCCCGACCACTGGGCTGATGGGGAACGGCAGCCGCGGTAGCAGCGTGGCCGATCCCCAATGTATGCCGGATTGGGTCAGCTTCGACATGGTGAAGCCGGTGGTACCGGCCAACATCATTTGCGCCAATGAAATCTGTCCGGCGAATCCGGTGATGACGACGAATGAGAGGCTTATCACGATGCCGATCAAGGTGTTGGTGATGGCAAGCCGCCCGGTCGGCGTCGCGAAGAAGGCGAGGGCTAGGGCGCAAGCGACAGCGGCCAAAGGTCCAAGGATGCGGGTGGCGAATGCGCTGGAGGTTGGCGCGAACGGAAGCCGGCCCGCCGAGATTGACCCGCGACCGGGAACACCTTTTCCTCGGAGGACCAAGACACCGACAATGACCAGGAACGGAAGAATCTGCGGGACGCCAGGCAACGGTTGCCCACTGGCCTTGGGATACCAGTGGCGTGTCGCTCCGAGGAAAGGAATGAGCGCCTGCGTGGCGGCCAGGAAAAACGCACAAGCGGTAGTCAATCCGAAGGAGGTGAGCCCGCCGACGAGGGCGACGCTGAGGGCCGGCAGGATCAAGAGCGTGATCGTGGAAGGGTCAACGGACTTCTGAACGCCGGCAACGAGAATGCCGAGCAGACCCGAGACTACGGTGCTCAGCACCCAGTTTGTTCCGGCGAGAAAATCGGGCGAGAACCCGAGCAGCACCGCTCCCTTTTCGTTCTCCGCTGCGGCCCGAGTGGCGAGTCCGAATCTGGTCGCACGGAAGACAAGCCAGAGCACGCAGGTAAGCACGAACACGGTGATGATGACCGTAACGTGCTCGGTATTCATCCGAATCGAGAACGGCATCTTCACCTGAATCGGTGTTCCGTTCTGCAACTTGGTGGCCCGAGCGTTTGTGCCGAATCGTCGCACGATGACGGCTTGGAGGAAAAGGAGTAGGCCGACCGACGCGACAACCTTGGCCAGTGGTGGGGCATTGCGTAGCGGCCGAAAGATCAGCAGGTGCAGCGCCAGGCCGAGCAGCACGCAGAAGATGAGCGAAATCAAAAGGGACGGTACAAATCCGAGACTGTCGCCGAAAGAAATCCGGGTCGGCCAGCTCGGAAGATCAACGGTGGAGCCTTTGCTCACCTTGTGGACGATTCCCTCGATGAGCGCAAGCGGATTCGGTAACGGAGGCAGGAAAAGGTCGCCGTCGGATCGCAGGGTGGCGTACACATAGGAGGTGTACATAGCCGTTGCGCCCGTGGCGAAGTTCACGACGCCTGAGCCCCGGTAGGTGAGAATCACCCCGAGGCCGATGGCTGAGATCAACGCCCCCTGCGTCAGACTCGCGCCCGTGATGAAATGCGTGCGCATCCCCTGGTTGCGCAGTACCTGGAAAAGCAGCAAAGCAGCGACGGCAGCCAGGCCGTACTGCGCGTAAGTGGCCAATGACCGTTTCATGACAATGTCCCCCAAAATGAGAGTTCGTGACGGGGGCGTGGTGTGTTGTCCACTACCCCCGCCACGAACAAAGTTCTACCGCGTAAGGACCCGAAGGTCAGAGCTTCGTGACGTCGATGGAGTTGCCCTGGATGCCGCCCCGGATTTCAGTCCACTTGCCGTCTTTGTACAGTTGGACCGCTGCTTGGCTCGCGCACGCTGCCGGGAACGGAATCCCGTTGACCTTGATGTTGCCGCAGTCAAGTGGACCCGCCTGGATCATCATCGGTCCCTTGAAGCCCTTCACCGCGGCGAGGATCGTCTCGGGAGAGACCTTGTCGGCACCAATGGTGTTGATGAACTTGGCGACCGTCATAAGGTTTGCGAACGTGGGACCGGCGAAGCCGGTGTACTCCAGCGTCTTGGCTCCGGCCGCCTTCACGCCGTATTCCTGAACCTTGCCAACATAGGTGACCAAACCGGACTCGACGTCTGGGTTGAAATAGTTGTATCCGAAGCTTGTGAAGTACCAGCCGTCCGGCACAGTGCCCTTCTCGCCGACGTCCTTCAGATGGTCCGTCATTGGCGTGGCATTGCACAACGGAGCAGAAATGACGACCGGTTTGATGCCAAGCTGCTTGAACGAATCGTAGATGGCGATACACCCCTGCACCGTAGTGATGGGCAAGAACACATCGGCGGTATCAGTACCGGCGTTCTGAATCGCCGTCTGCACTTCAGCCGCGGTTCCACCCGGATCCTTAATCGCAATGCCGGTTGACTCGATGCCGGCCTTGTCGAGGATGGGCTTGAGGAGCAGTTTGTAACCGATCGAGCCAGCTGCGTTGTCAGCGTAAATAACGGCGGCTTTCTTTGGCTTGGGAGTGAGCAAGGCCGCGTACGCCGCCATAGCCGGAATGACTCCGATGGAGCCGACCTCCAGACCGTAACCTGCGGTCGTCGTGAAGTCGTCGGGGGTGATGCCGGTACCAACAATTACCGGCTTCTTTCCGTTCAAGGTGTCGTAGAGCCCCTTGGCACCGTCAAGGATGGTACCGGTCATGACGAACGAGATGCTGGCATCGTTGAGGAACTGGGTGCCACACTTTTGGCCGTCCTCAGCGACGGCAATCTTGCACAGTGTCACCTGAATCGGGCGCCCACCGGCACCTCCGAGTTCCTTGTTCACATACGCAACGGCAGCATTGAGACCGATAGTTGCCTCGGGCCACACGTCTTCCTGGTTGACGTAGCCGATCTTGAGCGGGTCACCGGCGGCGGCACCGGCCTTACCGCCGGTGTACTTCAAGGCCCACGCGTTGAGGTCCTGGGCAGCTTTCACGGTGGTAGCCGGAGCGGCGGTGGTAGCCGGAGCGGCAGTGGTAGTTACTGCGGCTACCGTCGTGGCCGGGGCTGCTGTGGCCGGGGCTGCTGTGGTTGCTGCGGCTGCGGCCGTAGTGACCGTTGACGCTGCGGTGGTGGCTGGCCCGGACTTCGTGCTGCTCGTACACGACGCCGCGACCAACCCGACGATCGCCATCGCTGCGACAGATCTGCCGTGGATGTTTCTCAAATGACTCCCCTTTGTTTCGTTCTGCCTTCGGTCAGGTTGACCGGAACCCGTGCGGTAACCCCTACTGCATCGCACAGTGCAGACATGAGCATAAGACTAATGCTTCTGTCAAGAGTGCCTGAGAGTCGGAGGTGGCCAGCGCGTCCACGTCGTTCCACTCGGGCTATGCACCCGTGCCGCGCTGACCCCTTGCTGCGATGCGTTAAGCGAACTGGGGGTACAGGGCTGCGGCTCCTCCCGCAAGGCCTCCGCGGACGTGGCGGGAGATGTCGTCGCCGAGAATCTCGATCTGTCCGCTTGCGATACCGTCTAGAGCCAGTGTTGCGATGGCCGCCGGGTCGCTCTTGTCTCCTTCGATGTGACGCACCATATCGGTGTCCATGAAGCCGACATGCAGGCCGGCCACAGTCGTGCCTTGGCCGGCGAGTTCGATGCGCAGCGCGTTGGTGAGTGACCACGCAGCGGCCTTGGCGGCACCGTAGGCACCGGCGCCCGGGAGGCTGAGCCACGACAGCACCGACAAGATGTTGAGCACCGAGCTACTGCCTGCGGCGGCCAACTGCGGAGCGAAAGCACGCGTAACGGCGAGCGTGCCGAAATAGTGGGTGTTCATCTCAAGCTGAATGTCGGCCCAGTTGCCGTCGACGACGTTCGCGCCAGTGGATGATCCCGCGTTGTTGATCAGGATCGAGACACCCTGGGCCGTTTCGGCCGCTGCGGCCACAGAGGCAAGGTCGGTTACGTCGATAGCGATGGGGATCACGCCGTGAATGTCGATGGTATCGGGCTGGCGGGCGGCGGCGTACACCGTCGCGCCGCGCTTTACGAGCTGCTCAGCAAGGTGGCGGCCAAGGCCTCGGTTGGCGCCGGTAACAAGTGCAGTGCGTCCTTCGATGTCCATGAATGGATCCTCTTTCTATCTGACTATGTTCTCCAAAGTTAACCAACTCGCTTTGGAATCACAAGTTAGCTAGTTTGGCAAGGTGACCCGTTCATCAGAAAACATTGCACCGAAGCTGGTCGACTCGTCCTGTGCCATCGCTCGCAGCTTGGGAGTGCTGGGCGAGCGGTGGACGATGATGATCGTGCGTGACGCATTGGGCGGCTCGACACGGTTTCTCGACTTCCAGAAGTCGCTAGGCGTCGCGCCCGACGTCCTTACCGATCGGCTGGCGACACTGGTGCGCTTCGGCGTGTTGGAACGGGTGCCGTATCAGGAACCCGGTTCGCGATCGCGGTTCGAATATCACGTAACTCCCGCCGGGCGACAGCTACAGATGGCCCTCATGGCGCTCCAGCAATGGGGTGACGAGTACCTCCCTCACCCTGCGGGGCCGAGCTTGCTGCGCCGCCGCCGTGGCACCGATCTTCCCGTGCACGTCGCGTTTGTTGACGCCGACGGTCACGAGGTAGACGTCAGTGATTTCGAGTTGGTCCGAGCAATTCTCCAACCCGCGAGCGCGTGAACCAGCACTTGAGTCCGTCCGCCCGATGGGCTGATCAGGGCTTCGTGCGGCGGACGGCGTGTACGGCGATGTCATAGAGTTCGGCGACATTGGCGTTGCCGCGCAGCCGCACCCATTCCTCGTTCGCCGCCTGCAGGCAGGTGATGGCAGCCGCAGCCATCGCTCGGGCTTGGAGGTTCCGGTGGTCCGAGACAGGCAGCCGTGGTTCGATCAGCGGTGCCAGGAGGTCCTGCCAGCGCGCCTGCTTCTCGGCGTGACCAGCGCGCAATGACTCGTTGTTGAACAGCAGCGTCGCGATCTGGAGTCGGTCTTTTGGGGACATCTCGATCTCCACCAACACCTCGAACGCGGCACGCAGCGACTCCCAGACCTCCTCCTGCTCTGGCCGTTGCGCGAACCGCGCCGCGATGAGATCACCCTGTTCGGACAGGCTGCTGAGCGCCAGGTCCTCCTTGTTGCGGAAGTAGTTGAACAGCGTGCGACGCGAGACGCCGGCCGCAAGCGCAACGTCCTCGACAGTCGTGTCGTCGTAGCCCTTCGCTGCGAACAACTCGAGCGCCGTGCGGGCCAGCAGCGAACGCACAACCGCACGCGTCTGTTCTCGAATCGGGACCGCCAAATGCTTCATGCACGTAGCGTACATCAGTGCACCATCAGAGGTTTGTTGCACCTAGTGCATCTTCGTGCATAGAGTGTGTCCATGGGCAAGATCGACTACCGCCAACACACCATCATCGTCACCGGAGCCAGCTCCGGACTCGGTGCCGAGTTCGCCCGCCAGTTCGCGGGCCGCGGCGCAAACCTTGTGCTCGTTGCCCGTCGGGCCGATCGGCTCGAGATCCTGGCAGAGAAACTCGCACGCATCCACGGTGTCGCGGTGACGGTGATCGCCCGCGATCTCGGACAGCCCGATGCTGGCCGCACGCTGCGCACCGAGCTTGAGTCCCGGGGGATCCACGCGACCGGGCTGGTCAACAACGCCGGGTTCGGCACGCACAACGCCTTCACGGGAGAGGATCCGGACCGGCTGCAAGGCATGATCGCGCTGAACGTCGGAGCGTTGGTTGACCTCAGCCGGGCGTTCATCGAACCCCTTACGGCGGCAAAGAACGGGGTACTGATCAACGTCGCGAGCTTGCTCGGGTTCCAACCAACCCCCTACCTGGCCGTGTATGGCGCTACCAAGGCATTCGTCCTGAGCTTCACCGAGTCGTTGTGGGAGGAGACCCGAAATACCGACCTGCGAGTGTTGGCCATCTGCCCGGGGGCGATGGAATCCGAGTTTTACGAGGCCGCAGGCAGCCAGTCCGCCGACTACGGCGCAC
>JAYTVF010000146.1:0-2011 GCA_043744155.1 Acidimicrobiia bacterium
GAGGGATCGATCGGCAGGTCAGCTTCGGCCGGGAGAAGAAGCTGGTCGAAGATGGGGAAACCTTCATTGTCGAGCGCGTACCAGATCGGGAAGGGCACACCGAAGAACCGTTGGCGGCTCACCAGCCAGTCACCGTTGAGGCCGCCCACCCAGTTGTCATAGCGGTGGCGCATGTATTCGGGATGCCACGCCAATTCGCCGCCACGGGCGACCAGATCGTCCCGGCGAGTCGCATCACGGCCGCCGTTGCGGATGTACCACTGGCGAGTCGTGACGATCTCAAGCGGGCGGTCGCCCTTTTCGTAGAACTTCACGGGATGCTTGATAGGGCGGGCATCGCCCTGCATCTCGCCCGATTCTTTCAGTAATTCCACGATGCGCTTTTGAGCCTGCTTGGTGTTCTTGCCGGCCAGTTCGGCGTAGGCGGCGGCGCCCGCAGTGGCTGTGATCCAGCCGGGGTTGTCGGCCAGGATGCGACCGTCCCAACCAATCACTGGGCGCGCTGGCAGGTTCAGTTCCCGCCACCACGTGACGTCGGTGGTGTCACCGAACGTGCAGATCATAGCGATGCCGGTGCCCTTTTCGGGATCCGCTAGATGGTGAGCCAGGATCGGCACTTCCACGCCGAACAGCGGCGTGGTCACCATCGTGCCGAACATCGGCTGGTAGCGAGCGTCATCGGGATGGGCCACCATGGCCACACAGGCCGGCAACAATTCCGGTCGCGTGGTGTCGATGAACACATCGCCGTCCGGGCGGTGGAACGCGATTTTGTGGTAGGCGCCGG
Organism: Acidimicrobiia bacterium; assembly: GCA_043744155.1. GTDB lineage: Bacteria > Actinomycetota > Acidimicrobiia > Acidimicrobiales > Ilumatobacteraceae > JANMCE01. Next base: position 788 of record JAYTVF010000146.1, read on the forward strand.
GCATCTCCCGGTCTTCCAATTCGGCCTGGGCCACTGCGGTGCGGAAGTCGACATCCCACAGGGTTGGGGCCTCTTGCTGATAGGCCTCGCCTCGTGCCAGGTTTCGAAGGAAACCGCGTTGGCTGGCCCGCACGGCGTTGGGCGCGATGGTCGTATAGAGGTATGACCAGTCGACCGAGAGACCCAGGCGCCGAAACAGACCTTCGAACACGGCCTCGTCGATGTGGGTGAGCTTGCGGCACAACTCCACGAAGTTGGGGCGGCTGATCGACACCTGCTGGGCATCTTTGGGCACGTCACCGTCGAACGGCGGGATAAACGACGGGTCGTAGGGGAGGGACGGGTCGCACCGCACGCCATAGTAATTCTGCACCCGACGCTCGGTGGCCAGACCGTTGTCGTCCCAACCGATCGGGTAGAACACCTCCTTACCCGTCATGCGCTGGTAACGCGCCACGGTGTCGGTATGGGTATAGCTGAACATGTGACCCACATGCAGCGAGCCCGACACCGTCGGCGGGGGAGTGTCGATGGCGAAAACGTCAACGCGCGCCTTGGAGCGATCGAAGGCGTATGTGCCCTCGGCCTCCCACCGTGCGATGAGAGGTGCCTCAATATTGTCGAGTGTCGGTTTTTCCGGGACCTGCGCCATAGGCCGCAAAAACTAGCCTTTCCCGACCGATGCACCGCGGTCCATTGTGAGGCCCGACCGGGCGGCGGGTCAGTTCCTCATCCTCGATCGGCGAGACAGACACGGTCAATGATGCGAGGTGCCGATGCAGAACTCATTGCCTTCTGGGTCCGAGTAGGTGTCGGAAAGTACGTGTGAGGTGGCCGCGCTTGGATTACTCACACAATCACCTGCCGTGGCCGGGCGAGCGGTCGCTACGCTGTCCGGCGTGCTGCACCTCTACGACACTGCTACCGGATCGATTCGAGAGCTCGCCCTGCGTGATCCGGGCAAGGTCGGTATCTACCTGTGCGGGCCCACGGTCTACGGGCCAGCCCACCTCGGTCACGGACGGGCAACCATCGTGTACGACATTCTGCGTCGGTATCTCGAGTCGACCGGGCTCGATGTGCGCCTGGTCTCCAACATCACCGATATCGATGACGCAATCATCAGCCGCGCCAACAAGGAAGGGCGCAGTGCCTCCGAGATCGCAGTGAAATGCGAACACATGTGGTTCAAGGCTATGACTGCGATCAACGTGAAAAGGCCCA
>JAYTVF010000147.1:0-6472 GCA_043744155.1 Acidimicrobiia bacterium
TCCCTCGCAAGGCCAACACCGATCCGGCCCAAGCCTGGATCGACGCCCTGTCGCTGGTGCGATTAGGTCTGCGGTCGCCAGCCAGCGTCGAGGCCATGTTCGACGGCGATGTTCCCGGTTTCACCGAGATTTTCGGTCAATATCGGGCCGTCCTGGCCGAGCGGGGCGCCGTCGATTTCGACGAGCAAATCACTGCTGCCATCATCGCCCTGCTCACTGAACCCGACACCAGGGCCACCGCCCAGCAGGTCGCTCGGGTATTGCTCGTCGACGAGTTCCAAGACCTCACGCCTGCTCACCTACTGCTGCTGCGGCTGTTGGCTTCGCCCGAACTGGCGGTGTTCGGGGTGGGCGACGACGACCAGACCATCTACGGTTACGCCGGGGCCACACCGGAATGGCTCATCGCGTTCGGTCGCCTCTTCCCGGGTGCGGGGGACCATCCGCTGGAAGTGAACTACCGATGCCCACCCGCAGTGGTGACGGCGGCGGCGACTCTGCTCACCCACAACCGCCGGCGCGTCACCAAACAGATCCGACCACGACCCGAGCGAACCGCCGAGGCTGGCGCCCTCACCGTCGTCGCTGATGATGACATGGTTTCTTCGGCCATCGCCGCCGTTCACGGTCGGCTCGCGGCAGGCGCCACGACTCAGCAGATCGCGGTACTCACCCGGGTGACCGCGTCGCTGGCCCCGGTACAGGTTGCTTTGCGTCACGCCGGTATCGCGGTGCAATCGGTGATCGACGCCCGCTACCTCGAGCGCACCGGCGTGCGCACCGCGCTCAGTTGGCTGAACATCGCAGCCAATGCCGGTCGGCTGCGATCCAGCGACATCGACGCAACGGCCCGCCGGCCCTCGCGCGGTATCTCGCCTCGGGTCCTCGAGTGGATGTCTGAATGCCGCGATCACGCCGCTCTCGTCAAGCTGGCCGGTCGCATCACCAACGAACGAGATAGCGACAAGGTGTCGGCCTACGCCCAGGACATCTCGCAGGTCACCGCCAAGGCCACCAAAGGGGCGACCACCTTTGATCTGCTGCAGTTCGTGCGCACCCGCGTCGGTCTCGATGACGCGCTCGCCAAACTCGATCGCAGTCGGGCCGATGCCCAATCCACCCATCTCGACGACCTCGACGCCCTCACCGCTCTGGCTCTGCTGCATCCCGATCACACCACCTTCGCCACCTGGTTGAACGATGAACTCAGCGCCCCAAGCGACCCGAACGGGGTGTTGTTGTCGAGCGTGCACCGGGTGAAGGGTCGCGAGTGGCCCCATGTCGTGGTCTACGACGTGTGCGATGGCATCATGCCCCACCGCCTCGCCGATGACCAGGCCGAAGAACGCCGCGTCTTTCACGTCGCGCTTACTCGCTGCTCGCAGACCGTCACGGTGCTCACCGACGCCGCTTGTAGCAGCCCGTTCCTGGCCGAGATGGAAACCGAGGCTGGCCCCGAGCCAGATCGCATAGTCCGCTCTCGATCCACCAACGGCAGCGCGAACGGCAGCGGTAGCGGTAGCGCGAACGGCAGCGCGAACGGCAGCGGTAGCGGTAGCGCGGCCCCCTCAGCCGGATGGGACGGTCGATCTGTCGTCCCGGCTCGGGCCGGTGGCAGCCAACGTTCGGGCGCGTCCGTTGGTTCGGGCAGCGCGGCCGCAGCGGGCAGCAGGCCACTGGCCGGCGATGGCGACCAAGCTGTACGAACGGCGCTGCGTCTGTGGCGCGGCGACAGAGCCCGGGCCGACGGCGTGCCCGCCTATGTGGTGTTTACCAACGTCACTCTCGACGCCTTGGCTGAGCTGCGGCCCACATCGCTGGATCAACTCAAGCGCATTCCCGGTATCGGGCCAGCCAAACGAGAACGCTACGGCGAAACCATCGTCGACATCATCCGCGCCCAGATCCCCGACTGACCGGGGCTACTTCCAGGCAAAAACCGGCTGCTCGAGATGGTCGACGCGTTCGTTCGCCCGCCCATCGAGAGCCACCCATCGGAACTGGAGTAACACTGCGCCGGTGGGCGCGTGGATGAGGGCCCGGCCGAGGGGGATTTGCACCACGGGACGGTCGCTCTCTGGGATGTCGACATAGCGCGGCGAGTCGGCCCGAAGTAGTTCCGTCAAGGCCACCCGATAGGTTTGGGCCACTTCGCTCGAGTTATCCGACAGGGCGTCGGACGCGTCCGCCCAAAACACGACCGGGGTGATGACATATCCCGATCGGGTGGGAAAGTCGTCGAGCACACCCAGCAGCGCGCCAACGCCGAGGTCGAGGCCGACCTCCTCGGCCACCTCACGGTGGGCCGCCTCCACCGCCGTCTCCCCGGCGTCGATGCGACCGCCAGGTAGAGCCCATTGTCGTGAATGGCTCGATAGTCGAGCGGCGCGGCGGCAGAGCAAGAACGCCGCCCCACCCGAAACTCCGCTCATCCGATCATCGAAGCCATCCGAATCCCCCGGCACGATGCTGTTGGGGTCATCACCAACGTCGTAGGGATCCTCCATCACCTCGAGCGCGCTATCGACGATGACGATCGCCACCGCTGCGGCCCGACGACCCTCGAGCGGATGCACCCGGCGTTGGTGGTTCGACAAATTCGCCTGCAAGCGGCCCCGCAGGTCGCCGTTGAATGTGATCACCGGAAGATTCTGACCGGTACGGCCGTGGCTGCCGTCAGCGGTCTGAAGATTTCCCGTGCGGATGGCCGAACTCTGGGCGACACGGAGAACTTGGATTTCCCTGATGCGGACCACCGAATGGCGGGTATATCGTGCGCCTATGCGCCGATTTCTGCCCGGCTTCGCCCTGATCCTTCTCGCTGCGTCGTGCGGTGGATCGTCGTCCAAGGAGTCGGCGACGACCCGACCAACCGCAGTTGGACCCGCCGCGTCCGCCTCACCGAGCACTGCCACCACGACCCCTGAACCAACAACTGCGGCCCCACCCGCGACTACCGCACCACCCGGTACGACCGCCACCACAGCACCCGCTACGACCGCGGGCCCACCAACCACGGTCGAGGCTGCGCAGGTAAGCACGTCGAAGTTCACGGTCGTGGCCGACGACGCGCTCTATGTTCCGCCCTCGCCCCTGCCGACCGGCAAGCCGGGCGACATCATCCAGATCACCAAACCGACCACGGTGACCGGCGGTGCCCAGCAGTTCAAGGTGCTCTACTTGTCCACGACCGCCAAGGGTCAGCCGACCGCCGTCTCCGGTCTGGTCACCGTGCCACCCAATGTGAAACCCGATGCGCCGGTGCTGTCCTATGCCCATGGCACTACCGGTCTGGCTGACCGGTGTGCGCCCAGCAAAAACGACAACCAGGGCGAGCCCCAAGGTGCGGCCCAAGAATTCCTTGGCTCGGGCTACATCGTTACCGCCACCGACTATGAGGGCCTCGGCACCCCGGGCGTGCACCCCTACGTAGTCGGGCGAAGCGAAGGTCCCGGTGTGCTCGATGCGATCCGGGCCGCTCGCAACCTGACCGGTACCGCAGGGAAATCGCTGATCTGGGGCCATAGCCAAGGCGGCGGTGCCACCCTGTGGGCGGCGGAGTTGGCCCCGACCTATGCGCCAGACACCAATGTGGTCGGCGCGGTCGCTGGTGCACCCGCGGTCGAGTTGAAACTCTTGGCCACCGCCCTGCGCACCAGCCCCTTCTTCGGCTACGTCTTCATGGCCTCAGCCGGATTTCAGGCGTCCTATCCCGATCTTGATCTTTCCATCGTGCTCACCCCGGCCGGCGTCGCCGCCGCCAAATCGGCCGCCGACGCCTGCTTTGAGACTGTGACCCTGTTGCGAGGCAAGCCCGCCGACGACTACATAAAGGCTGATCCGGCATCCACGGAGCCGTTCGCCACCTATCTGGAGGACAACACACCGGGCAACATCCCCACGAAAGTGCCCATCTTCGTCTACCAGGGTGACCTGGATGAACAGATCCCGGTCGTTGGTTCGTTGCTGCTACTGAACCGCACCTGTCGAGTCGGTGGATTCACGATGGTGCGCAAGACCTACCCCGAAGGTACCCACACCTCAGTCATCCCAATGGCCATGCCCGAGATCAAGTCGTTCATGACCGAGCGCCTCGCCGGCACCCCGGTGACGCCTACCCCCTGCCCTCCGGCCTGACGGCCGCACCAAAGCCGCCCCGCCAAAGCCAAATACGAGCTCGACCCAACTGACAGCGACGCGCAAAAACCTCTACATTCACGGCCAACAAGAAAAAGTGGGAGTTGTCATTGTCATCGTTCTCTGAGTTCACGATGGATTCCATTACCGGGGAAGCCGTCTCGTTCAGCCAGTACAAAGGTCGGGTAAGCCTGATCGTCAACGTCGCGAGCGCTTGAGGCCTTACGCCTCAGTACGCAGGTCTGCGTGCGCTCTATGAAGACAACAAGGCAGCCGGATTCAACGTGCTGGCCTTTCCGTGCAACCAGTTCGGTGCGCAGGAGCCTGGCACCAACGCCGAGATCCTCGCGTTTGCCACCAGCAAGTACGACGCCACCTTCCCGATGTTCGCCAAAATCGAAGTCAACGGTGATGGTGCCTGCGATCTGTACACATGGTTGAAAACGGAACAACCGGGTGTGGGAAACTCGTCCGACATCACATGGAACTTCGAGAAGTTCTTGGTCGGCCGAGACGGCAGCGTCGTTGCCCGCTACTCCCCCCGGGCCACCCCAGAGGAGATCGCCGTCGACGTGGCGCAGTACTTGTAGCCAGTACTGGCGCCTACACCGGCAGTCACGACGCCTGCTCAGATAGCGACGTCGTTACCCTCACCTCGAGGCCAGGCTGTGTGACTGTCGGTCAGCCGGGGGTGCGAAAGACCATCTGCTCAGGTCCCCAGATGCCGAAGGTGACCGGCTTCCATACGATCGGCGCCTCGAGTTGCAACGTTGGAAGACGCGCCGCGATCACCGGTAGCGCCTCTTGAAGTTCGGCGCGAGCCAGCCAGGCACCGAGGCAATAGTGGATGCCCGCACCGAAAGTGAGGTGCGGGCTGCGAGCTGGCTCTTTGGTGATGTCGAAGGTCTGCGGCTCGACCCACCGTTCGGGCTCAAAGTTGGCCGCGATGAAACTAGGGAAGATGATGGTGCCTTTGGGAAACAGCACCCCGTCGTACTCGACGTCCTCGGCCGCTACCCGCACCGTGCCACGCACTGCGCCGAGATAGCGCATGGCTTCCTCCACCGCACGGGGAGCCAGCGAGGGGTTCTCCACCAAAAGAGCCCACTGATCGGGGTGCTCGGCAAAGACTCCCATGATGCAGCCCAACTGATTGCGGGTGGTGTCAGTACCGGCCACCAGCACGGCCTGGGCCATGCTGATCAGCTCTTGGGTATCGAGTCGGTCGCCGGCCTCCTCGGCCGCAATGAGGTCGGACAACAGATCCGGGCGGGGGTGAGCCCGACGCTCGGTGATCAGCGTCTGCATGTAATCGGTCAGACCATCGCGGGCGGCACCAATCGCCGGTAAGTCGTGGGCGAGATTGTTGTTGAAGATACGCAGCAGGTCGGTGGCCCATGCCGCGAACAGCCGCCAATCCTGCTTGGGCGCACCGAGTAGCTCGCAGATAACCGGGATCGGATACGGCTCGCAAACGTCGGTCATCATGTCGACGCGACCATTCAGCAGCGCAGCATCGACCAGGTCGGTGATCACCGAGCGCATGTACGGGCGCAGCCGATCCGCGGCCCTGGGCGTAAACGCTGGTGCCACCAACCGGCGCAGCCGGCCATGCACATCACCCTCGGTCGACAGGATCGAGGGCCGACGGTCAAGCGCATCGATTGACAGGCCCTGCATCTGGGGGATCAAGGACAGCGCGTTGTGGAACCGTTGATCGCGCAGCAGGCCGACGGCCTCGTCGTAGGCGGTAATCGAATAGCCCAGTGGAGTTCGGGCCAGCCAGGCATGTTGGGTGCGGGCATGCGCAATGGCGGCGACCCATTCGGGCCGGCTCAACGTCCATGAGTCGAGACCGAATTCGGGCAGGGTCAAGTCGTGCACGAAGGTCGCCATGCGAGGAGCCTACGACCGACTTTGATCGTCGTGTGTTACCAGGCGCCATTCGCGGGCCGTGGCGTATACCCTTTTTTCATGGCAACGGACCTCATCTATGCGTTCCGAGTAATGCGGCTGCCGTTGTTGGATGCCGACGGTGCCACCATTGGTCGGTTGGAAGACATCGTGGTGGCTCCGACCAATGGCGCGCTGGCCCCCCGAGTGCTCGGTTTCGTGGCGCTTAGCCAGAAAAGGCGCATCTTCGTCAACGCCAGCCGGGTGGCCAGTCTCGACAACGACGGTGCCCGCCTGCGCAGCTGGGACCTCGATCTCAACCCGTTCAAGCCCAAGGCCAGCGAAATTTTGGTCGGCAAAGACGTGATCGACCGAAAGTTAGGAGAAGACACCGTCTCCGACGTGGCGTTACGGGCCACTACCGGACGTACCAGCCCGTGGG
>JAYTVF010000148.1:0-24759 GCA_043744155.1 Acidimicrobiia bacterium
CGGCCATCTCGCCACGGATATAGAGGAAGCACTGGCTGAGTCCGGCTGCGTAGCAGGCGATCAGGCAACCTTCGATCAACTGGTGCGGATCGCGCTCCATCAGCAGTCGATCCTTATAGGTCCCGGGCTCGGACTCATCACCGTTGACCACCAAGTAGCGGGGCCACACGCCTTGCGGAGTGAGCCCCCACTTCACGCCGGCGGGGAAGCCCGCACCGCCTCGGCCGAGCACGGTTGCTGCCTTGACCTCGTCGTGTACGGCGGTCGGCGTCTTGGCGAGCGCGGCCTTCAGGCCCTCATAGCCGCCGGTCGCGAGGGAGCGCGCCAACGTGTAGGAATCTTCGTACCCGAAACGAGAGGTAACGATCTTGGGTCGGTCGCCAGCCACGAAGCCGGGAGCATGAGCGTAGGTAGTGCCGCTCACTTGGTGGCCTCCGCCGGAGTCATCCACACCGGGGCGACGGTGACGCTGCCGGGCGGCACCGCCCCGACCTTGCGATCAACTGGGATCTGCTGGCGCACCCGGGCCACGGTGCCATGCGGCGGAATTTCGTCGCGCAGCCGCCCGGCTTGCAGATCGTCGATCAGGCCATCGATGGCGTCGTTCGTCATGCGATACCGGAACCGGTAGTTCACCTGCAGGCAGGGTGCTTCGGTGCAGGCGGCCTGGCACTCGGCATGTTCGAGAGTGATGAGTCCGTCGGGAGTGGTGGATCCGGCCTTGATGCCGAGGCGATGCTCGGCGTGGTGCATCAGTTCATCGGCTCCGAGCAGCGCGCACGACATTGTCATGCAAATGTTCATGACGTACTTACCTACGGGCTCCATCTTGAACATCTCATAGAACGTGCATGTGCCGTACACCTCGGCCGGCGTGGCACCGACCAATTCGCCGATGTGGACCATGGCATCGCTGGTGATGTAGCCGTCCTGCTCCTGCGCTAGGTGTAACAGCGGGATGGTGGCCGAGCGTGCCTTGGGGTAGCGGCTGATGATCTCTCGGGCGAGCGCGACGTTGCCGTCGGTGAATCGGGCCATCAGGCAGGCTTCTTTTTGATCACGCCGACGCGCTTAGCCGTGGTGTACAAACCGGCGATGAAGACGACGACCGAGATGAGCTTGCGGAGCTGGTTCAATCTTTTCATCAGCGATCAACCTCTCCCAGAACGGGATCTACAGAAGAAATAACGGCAACGGCGTCGGCAACGAGGCCGCCGCGCATCATATGGGGCAGGCATTGGATGTTCACGAAGCTTGGGGCCCGGACGTGGATGCGGTACGGCTTTGGTCCACCGTCGGAGGCGATGTAGCAACCGATCTCACCACGGGGCGACTCGATGGCGACGTACACCTCGCCCTCGGGAACTTTGAAGCCCTCGGTGAAGATCTTGAAGTGGTGGATGAGCGCTTCCATCGACTCGTCGATGCGTGCTCGTGGGGGCGGGGTGACCTTCTTGTCCTGAATGCGGTAGTCACCCTGGGGCATACGGTCGAGCACTTGGCGCACGATCTTCATCGACTCGCGGATCTCATTGAGACGGATGGCGAACCGGTCGAACGCATCGCCGTAGCTGCCGACGATCACGTCGAAGTCCATCTCGTCGTAATGCAGATACGGCATGGCTCGGCGGATGTCGAAAGCCACGCCGGTCGAGCGCAGGATCGGGCCGGACGCGCCGAGAGCCTCGGCTTCCGAAGCGGTGATCACGCCGACACCCTGCAGACGCTCCCTCCACAGCGGTTGGCCGGTCATCAAGATGTCGTACTCATCGAGGCGGCCCGGCAGCATGTCGAGGATCGCAAGCACGTCGTCTCGCCAGCCGGGCGGCAGGTCTGCGGCAACACCGCCGGGACGGATGAAGTTGTGATTCATCCGCAGGCCAGTGACCTTCTGGAAGAACCGCAACACTTCTTCGCGTTCGCGCCAGCCGTAGATCATCATCGACACAGCGCCGAGGTCCATGCCGTTGGTAGCCATGAACAAGAGATGGCTGGCCATGCGGTTCAGCTCGGAGAGCAGCATGCGCATCCAGGTGGCCCGCTCGGGGATGTCGCCGTCGATACCGAGCAGCTTCTCGGTGGCCATGGAAAACACCAGCTCGTTGTTGAGCGGGCTGAGGTAATCCATGCGGGTGACGTTGGTGCCACCTTGCAGGAACGACAGGTCTTCGCCCTGCTTCTCCATGCCGGTGTGCAAATAGCCGATGATCGGCTTGCAGCGCAGCACCGTCTCGCCCTGCAATTCGAGCATGAGGCGCAACACACCGTGAGTGCTGGGATGCTGCGGGCCCATATTGATGATCATGGTCTGATCGGCGGTTGGGTCGATATCTTCCAGAGCCATGGCGGCCGCTTCGGTCTCGGACATGCGCAACACCGAACCGACATTGCGCATCAGTTCCGTCGCCGTTAGTTCGTGACGCGGCCGAAGTTCCTGCCCGCCCTCATTGGTACGAAATGTGTCAACGGTGCTCATGCGTCGGAACCCTTCGCGACCGCTCCAGCCCGCGCGGTCTCGATTCGTTCGCTCAGTCCTGCGAGTCGGGTGTTCTTCATCGGGTGCCCTTGAACTGAACGGGGATGCGACCGGTGTCGTAGTCCTTGCGTAGCGGGTAGCCGTCCCAGTCCTCTGGCATCAGAATGCGGGTGAGGTCGGGGTGGCCGGAGAATGAGATGCCGAACATATCGAACGCCTCGCGCTCCATGGCTTCACAGCCGGGCCAGACGTCGTAGGCCGAAGGCACAGTCGGGTCGTCGAAGGGCACCTGCACGCGGACGCGCAAACGCTCGGACTTGGCGATGCTAAGCAAGTTGAGCACGATTTCGAACCGCTCCGGCGACACTCCTTCAGGCAGTGGCCGGCCCGGGTGGGTCAGATAATCGACGCCGCACAGGTCGGTGCACATGGTGAAGCCGTCAGCAACGAGCTTGCGGAGGAAGGCGACATAGCCCGCACGCGGGGCGTGCACGACCTTCTGGCCTCGGCTGTAGCTGACGGGATTGCCGTGCAGGCGCTCGGGTTCAGGTGTCGGCTCGGGTGCGACGGCAGGGGTTTGGGTTACCGACATCACTCACCGACGAGTCAGGGCGACAGTGACTGGTCGGCCCGAGGCCGCTTGCTCTTCAACATGAATTTCGGCTCCCGAGCCAGTTGATTCTCGGCGTCGCAGAATCTCGCCGTTCTCGATCATGCGATGCAGCGTGGTAATGGCATGGATCAGCGTTTCGGGTGTGGGTGGGCAGCCGGGCGCATAGACGTCAACCGGCACGACTTGGTCAACACCCTGGACGATGGCGTAGTTGTTGAACATGCCGCCGCTGGAGGCGCAAACACCCATCGAGATGACCCACTTGGGCTCCATCATCTGGTCATACACTTGGCGCAGCACCGGAGCCATCTTCTGGCTGACCCGGCCGGCCACGATCATGATGTCAGCCTGGCGGGGCGAGGCTCGGAAGACCTCCATACCGAATCGACTGATGTCGTAATGGGCGGCACCGGTCGCCATCATCTCAATAGCGCAGCAGGCCAAACCGAACGAGGCGGGCCAGCTTGAGCGGGCCCGTGACCAGTTGACCAGATCCTCGACCTTGCCGGTGAGGAAGTTGTGGTTCAACCCACCAAGCCCATCGGTGAGCACGTCTTTGACTGCCATGGTTACGCCGCCTCGTCGGTGCGGCCCTCGAGGCCGACCCGTCTGATGGTGCTGCTGGTCGTGCGAGCGGCCGAGATCAGCTCGGGCGCCGAGCGCAGCACCTTCTTGACCGGACCCCAGTCGAGCGCACCCTTGGCCACGATGTACACGAACGATAGGAAGAAGATCACCGAGAAGGTGACCATTTCCCAAAAGCCGTAGGCGCCCAAGGCGTCGCGAGCCACCGCGTAGGGGTAGAGGAAAATGACCTCGATGTCGAACATGATGAACAGCATGGCGACCAGATAGAAGCTGACGGGGAAACGGTCCGGTGGTTCGCGAGTGGGCAGAATACCGCACTCATAGGGCGCGATCTTGGCCGACGTCTCCCGCTTGGGATTCAGCAGGCCCGATGCCACGAAGGAGCCAGCGGCGAACAAGACGCCGAGAACCAGCAACACCAGAATGGGGAGGTACTGACCCATCAGGCCGGCACCGTGTCGAGGGCCATACTGCGATTGCTGTCGACGAGTTGGTCTCGCCGATGCAGTACTCGACAGAGCAGGGCGAACAGCAGGCCAGAACCCAGGGTGATCATGGCCGCCGGCTTGCGCTTGGAGCCACGGTCACGCTGCATCAGCACGTACCAGTGCGGAAGCTTTGGATCTACCTCTGCCCTGGGCGGTGCCTTACCCGCCTCCGTCGCCTGCTTGATCACCGGGCCGACCTCGACGATGGAGTAGTGCGGCTTATGGAAGAACGCCAGGTAGTCGAGATTGATGACACCGAGCTTGCCCGCGGTGAACGAGATGTTGGGCCAGCGTTCACCGCCCTTATCGAACACGGCCAAGGGGATGTACTCGCCGGCCTTCAAACCGCCCGACTCGACCTGCAAGATTTCGTCGGCAGCCGCAATGGCCTGACCTCGACCACCGTTGTCAGCCGGAAGCAGCATCCAGCCGTTCACCGTCGTACCAGGTGCGGTGTTGTCGGGAATGGTGGAGTCCCGGGCGACCGACTGGTTGGACTGCACCAGGTTCTGTTTGCCGACGATGGTGTCCCGGGCCTTCCAGCTCGGTTCCTTGCCCTTCAGACCGATGCCGTAACAAATCCAGATGATGCCCATCAGCATCATCCAACCGAAGAGACCCGCCAGAGCCAGCAACATGCCCAGTCGTGCGCCGACGTTGGTGCCCAGCAGCAGATAGATACTGCCGCACAATACCGTGAAGGCGATGAGCACAACGGTGATGCCACGCAGACCTGGCTGCCAGGATATAGCCAACAAATTGGCGTATTCGGTCATGTTCTACAAACCCCGGATGTATTCGACGATGGCCTTGCGTTCATCTTCGGTCAGCAGGCCGCAGTATCCGGGCATACGACCCGAACCCTGACCCTGACTGCCATACTTCTTGCCATTCTCCGACCCATTGCAGATGAACGCCTGATTGTCGGTGACGTTCGGGAACTGACGGGTTTCACTGCCGCCCCTCAGGTTCGGGCCGAAGGCGCCACCGCCCATCTGCTGCGGGTCACCGTAGCTCCAACCCTTGGTGTGACAGCGAGCGCACGAGTATGCGCCCGAAAGGCTCGACATCTGAAACAGCGCCTCGCCCTTGGTCATTGGATGGCCCTTGGCCGCTTCCGAGGCAATGAACTTGTCGACTTCGGCGGCGTAATCCCTCTGCGCGGCAGCGTTCAGTACACCGTCGGTACCCTTGCACATCGGGTTTTTGACGGTACAGCCCTCCTGCGGAAGCTGAATGCTCTTCAGATACGAGATGAGGGTATTGATCTGCTGGAAGTTCATTGGCCCGCCGCCCTCGACGCCCCAGGGAGACATCGGGCTGAACGGACGGCCGTACACCAAGATGTAGCGAACCTCGTCTTCGGTGAAGCGGTAGAGCACCGTGTTCAACGCCGGTGCGTTCCAGTTGACGGCCTTGACTTCGCCCGTGTTCGGGTCGGTAATGGTGTACTCGGCCTGGCCGCCGCCGGCCTTCATTCCGCCGTGACAGCCAGCACAGTTGAAGCCGCCTTCAGCGGTGGGCGCGAAGTACGCGCTCCCCCAGTTGGCCAGCTTCTTCTCAGCTCCGGACCTTGCGCCGTTTTGTCGGGTCGGCTCCAGAATCCAGTACGCCGGAAGCCCTATGCCGACGACGACCAGCATGGCCAGCCCGAAGACCTGCATCTTTTCGAGCCGCGGGCCTTCCATCCCCTCGTCGTCGAAGTATTCCTTGCGGTTCGGGGCCAACTCGACCTCGGAGCCCGCCTCTGGGCGACCCCAGCGGAGATTGAACAGAACGTACAGCAACCATCCGACCACCAAAACGATGGCGATGGTGGCCGACACGGCCTGGGTAGTACCGGCGACGATCATTTAGTGGTGTCCCCCGCTGACGCAGTGCGGTCCTTCGGCCTCTTGGCCGGTTGTGTTTGTACCGATAGCCGGGCCAAGTGTGATGGCACCGGTATCGATGATGACGCTGTTGTTCACGACGGCGACCGAGAAGCGATCCATGCCGCGCGGTGCCGGCCCGCCCTTCTTCTCACCGACGCGGTTGTACTGCGAGCCGTGGCACGGGCATTCAAACCACTGGGAGGTAGCGCAGCTCGGTACACGACAGCCAAGGTGCGGGCACTTTTGGTACAGCGCCACGATGCCCGATTGCATACCGGTCAACACGCCACCCTTATAGACGCCAGCCGCCTTGGTCAGCGACTCTTTCGGATACTCGGTGATCCATGCCCGGCCTTCGGCGAGGTAGTAGAAGCCCTTGTTGCCCTTGATGTTGGCCTGCACTTCCTCGAGTTTGCCCGCGTTGATCTTGCCGCCGAACCCGCCACCGAGCTTGGGCCACAGAAAGGCGATGCATGCGGCTCCGAACCCGCCAAGGCCGACGCCCATCAACGAGATGAGCCCGATGTTGAAGAAATGCCGACGGGTCACGCCCATCACTTCGGGATCGGGCGGGGACCAGACGGCCGGAACGGCACTGGGAGCTTCGGCCAGAGCGGTGGAAGTGGATGTCGAACCGCCAGCGGCCGACATGCTGCGCTCGTAGGCCTTGCCGCTGAGCAATTCCTGCGATTCGTTCGAGCGGTCCCGTTTGAGGGTCTCGCGAGAGAGAGCGCCTTCACCGCGACGGGTGTCCTGCTTTCGGGCAGTCACGATGACGACCAGCACGGCCAGCACGATGAGGACCGCCACCGCGATGGCGATAAGTACTCCAGTGTTCACGAGCGTCGCCTTTCCTTAGAGATCGAAGAACATGCCGTCACGCCACGGGAGCGTGAAGTTGAAGCCGGGGCCCCGGAAGAACGAGCCGATGATGACCAACACGGCCCAGAACATCATGAAGATGGTGAACAGTGAGATGGCGAACTTGCGATCTTCGGGCTTGTTGCTGGGGTTCTTGTCGATGTACGGCGCCAGCATCAGGGCGAACATACCCATACCCGGGATGGTCACGCCGGCCACCATTGGGTGGAACATAGTGAGCAGTTCCTGCAGACCGAGGAAGTACCACGGGGCTTTCGACGGGTTGGGCGTGCGGTTCGGGTTGGCGAGCTGCAGCAACGGCGCGTTGACGAAGATCGAAAAGATCAGCAAGAACGCGGTGCACGCCAGAGCAGAGGCGAACTCGGCGATGAGTAGGTGGGGCCAGGTGTGCACCTTGTCGACCGGCGACGACTTGACGTCTTGGATCGAGCCCGACTTGACGACGGTGAGCAGGCGCTGGGTATGCCCACCTGGGCCGGCACCGACGGGCAGCCCGCCACTGGCTGGCGGCGCGGTCATGACTGAGCCAGCCCTCTCGGCGACCGCAACGCCACCACCGGCGGGAGCACCAGCATCGCCACCGCCAGCGGCACGGGCCTTGGCGGCCTGCGAGCGAGCCAGAAGCGCGGCGGGAATGCGCGGGTCAGCCGGAGCCTCGTCGGCCGCGGGGGTTGGCGCAGCGGGGGCGGTTGCTGCTGACGCTTCGGCTTCAGCCTTTTGACGGGCTGCCTCGGCTCGCTTGCGGAGGTGTTCGGGAATCTCGGTCATGTGCGCAAACCCCTAATCAGAGTGGTCCGGAGATTCCGCCGTCTTTACGGACCCGCCAAAAGTGGATGGCCATGAAGATGACGATGATGAACGGGAACATCAGCACGTGCAACACATACCAGCGCAAGAGGGTTTCCGAACCGATCTCGACCCCACCCAGCAGTACGAATCGCACGTTGGAGCCAAAGACTGGGGTGTATCCCATCATGTTGGTACCCACCGCGACGGCCCACATGGCGAGTTGATCCCAAGGAAGCAGGTAGCCGGTGAAGGAAAGCAGCAGGGTAAGGGTGAGCAGGATGACGCCGATAACCCAATTGAACTCCCGCGGCGGCTTGTACGCACCGTGGTAGAAGACGCGAGCCATGTGCAAGAAGACAGACAGCACCATGAGGTGGGCCGCCCATCGATGCATATTTCGCACCAAAAGCCCAAACGTGACCGATGTCTGCAAGGTCTGGATGTCGTTCCAGGCCTGAGCCGTCGTAGGCCGGTAGAAGAACATGAGGAAGATGCCGGTCACGGTCAGCAAAATGAACAGGAAAAACGAGAGACCGCCGAGGCACAGGGTGTAGCTGACCTTGACGGCATGACGCTTCACCTTCACCGGGTGCAGGTGATAGAGCACCGAGTTCATGATGACGTACGACCGGTTCCGGGGGCTATCGGTGTAACCCTTACGGAAAATGGAACCCGGACGAAAGATCGACTGCCACGCCTGTGAACCTTGGGTGGTGTCGACGATCTTCGTCATCCGCTCCTTGGCGGTGGGCTTGGGGGCGTCTTCAAGAATGTTGGCCACGAATCGCTCCTTTTAGAACCGCATGCCGTATGCGTAGCCGTGATTGGCGGTACGTACGTGGCTGTCGCCACCTGCTGGCGGTGCACTTACTTTGCCGAGGATAATGACCCCGGTCGGGCAACGGTCAACGCAGAGCGCACATCGGGTACACACGTCGTCGTCGATGATGAAAATAACCTGGTCACTCGGGTCGACACCGGGCAGATCAACACCTTCGGCCTCGGCCACTGCGTTGGGCTGCACCATGTGGATGCACTTCCACGGGCAGATGTCAACGCAGCCCTCGCACATAATGCATTCGGATTGGTCGATGTGGATGAACTGTTTGGGCTTGACGGCCTTGGCCAGGTACGCAGCGTCTACTTCGACCAACTGATACTGGTCGGACCACTCTGGCATTGGTGGGTTGGCATCGGTTTTGGCCATGAGGTCAGGCCTTCTTCACCAGGGGGCGACCGAAGCTCGATGTGGCGATGGCCTTTGCTGTCTTGGGCTTGTGGCGCTTTTGCCACCAGATCCACATATAGATCTGAATACCGAGGAAGATCACATAGATCACTGTGGCCACGATGTCTTGGACCGCTTCGTAGCTGATCTGGAACGGGAACCAGCCACCGAGGCTCTTGGGTTTCAAGACCGCGCCGGGGCCGAACAGCAGCTTGTCTTTGCGCCAGCCGAGTTCGTTGCCCATGTGGGTCAGTGCCTGGTGGGGCACCACGCCGTAAGCCAGGAACAACACGAAGTACACATAGGCCGAACCGGCCATTGCCTCGCCCCAGGTGAGCTTCTTGCCAACCGGGCGCCGCTTGGCCATCGGGATGATGGCGAGCGTCAGCACGATCGTCACTGCCAGCGAGAACAGGAAGGCAACGTTGAGGAAGGGAATGTAGTACCGGGCCAAGATCATGTTGCGTCTGGATCCCTTCTGACGGTCGGTGGCACAGGCTCGTGAATGCGCTCACAACATTAGTCATGGCAGGGGGGTGTCAGGCTATTTGGGAGGTGGGCGCGCTGAGAGTCCGATCCCCACCGTTTGCCCAGCGTCGAGGCTCTCTCACCGGCTTTCGCGGCGCGGGGCACGTGAGTTCGGATTGGAAGGCTTCGGCGTTCTACAGTATTCCCCGTTACGTCACGCCGGTCGGCCTGAAAGGAACGTACGTGACTGAAATTCCTGAGCATCTGCTGAAGAGATCCCAAGAACGCCGCGCTGCGGCCGGATTGGCGACCACCGGTGGCGATACGTCCATTGTGGCCTCGGCCAGTCCGGCCGTTGCCGCGGCCGCCACGCCGACCAAATCCGCTGCACCTGTTGCCCCGATCGTGCAGCCGCCGAAGCCCGTCCCGGCCTACATCACGGCGGCCCAAACCCGCCGCAAAGTGCCGATCTGGGCTATGCCAGTGGTTATCTTCCTGCCGCTCTGGCTTTGGATGTACGTGCTAGCGACGCAAAAGCCCGAAATCAGGCTCACCGGCCCGTTAGCTGAAGGTGCCGTGGTGTACAACAATTGCGCGAGTTGCCATGGCGCCGACGGCGGTGGCGGCGTGGGCTACCAACTTTCGGGCGGATCCGCCGTCAAGACGTTTCCCACGATCGAATCGCAGATCAACTTCGTCTACAACGGCACCAAGGGCTACAACGGTATCCCCTATGGTGACCCAGCCCGCGGCCGCATCGGTGGTGCCAAAGGCAAGATGCCGAACTGGGGCGACAAGACTGGTGGCGAGTTGACCGACGCCGAGATCGTGGCGGTCATCTGTCACGAGCGCTTCAGCCTGGGTGGGGTCGATGCCGCCAATGCGGCCAAGCCCGACTACGTCAAGGAACAAGCCGACTGGTGCACCCCAGACGGTGCCAAATGGCTCGCCGTCGAGGACAAGGGCCTCGCCGAAGGCGCTGGCGTGGACCTGACGGTCAAGTAAGGCACAAAGCTCGCCCCCACATCACTGCCCGGGCATCGGACAGGGCAGACTGATGAAGTGCCAATAGCCCACATCTACGACGTTCTGGTCGTAGGTGGCGGCCCAGCTGGCGCGTCGGCGGCCTACTGGCTGGCCAGTCGAGGCCACGATGTGGTGATCATCGAACGCACGCTGTTTCCGCGGAACAAAACCTGCGGTGACGCACTGACGCCGCGTGCGGTCAAACAACTGCACGACATGGGTTTGGCCGATGCTCTGCTGCCCTGTCATCGTTGCGACGGACTGCGGATGACGGTCGGCGATCGCCGCATCGAGATGCCGTGGCCGACCCATGCGGCGTATCCCGGCTACGGACATGTCGTGCGTCGCCAGGCGCTCGACGCGATCGTCGTCGACCACGCCGTCGCCAAGGGGGCCGCCCTGATGGAGGGCGCCGAAGCGATTGCCCCCATTGTCGAGCGGGGTTTCGTGCGCGGTGCAGTCGTTCGTGACACCGGTACCGACGAGGCACGCGAGGTGCGAGCGCAGTACGTGGTGGTCGCCGATGGTGCTAACAGTCGCTTCGGGCGGTCTCTGGGCACCACTCGAACCAAATCATGGCCCTACGGCACCGCCATCCGCGGGTACTGGGAAAGCCCTCTGCACGCCGAGAACTGGATCGAATCTGCCCTCGATGTGAAGGATCGTGCTGGGAACTCGCTGCCCGGATTCGGCTGGATCTTCCCTCTCGGCGACGGCACCGTGAACGTCGGCGTCGGGCTCCTGTCAACATTTCGGGATTTCAAGAGCGTCAACACCACCCTCCTTCTCAACGAGTTTGTCGCCAGCGCACCGCGATACTGGGAGCTTGAGTCCGCACGCCCGTTGGCCAAGCCGACGGCGGGCCGCCTGCCGATGGGTGGCAGCGTTGGACCCAAGGCGGGGCCGACGTATCTGGTGGTCGGCGATGCCGCTGGCACCGTGAACCCGTTCAACGGCGACGGCATCGACTACGCCTATGAGACCGGACGAATTGCCGCCGATCTCATTCACCAGGCCATTGCGCTGCACGACCCTCGCGCCCTGTCGCAATACAATCGTCTGCTCGAGGATGACTATGGGTTGTACTTCAAAGTTGCTCGCCTGTTTGCCCAGATGATCGGACGCCCTAAGGTAATGGGTGAGCTCACCCGGGTCGGCATGCACAGTCGCACACTGATGGAATGGGCGCTGCGCATCATGACCAACGAACTGCGACCCGACGAGATCGGCCCGGCCGAATTGGCTTACGGCGCCATCGCCCGCCTCGTTCGTCTGCTACCCGACCGCTAGAACGACGAGAGCTCGGTGACGTCATTGTCACCGAGCTCATGCACCGACCAGACAGAAGGCGCTGGCGCCTCGCGTCAGGATCCTGAACCTTGGGGTACGCAACGGCAAACGTCGCTGCACTCACGAGATGTGCCGCTCGGTCCTGACGCCGAACCAACCGACACCCAGCGGGTGGTCGGCGTCAGGACCCAGCGGCCGACGACAGATTCGAAAGGCTGCGACTCCATTGTCGCTGGCTCGCCAAACCTGTGTCGAACAGGGCTGCCTCGCAGATCAGGCAGCTGGAGTTGTGACCGTCGCGCCCGATGCGACTTGGGGCGCCTGCGTCGACGGGGTCTATGACGTCGACGGGGTCGATGACGTCGTAGGGGTCGATGACGTCGTAGGAGTCGATGACGTCGTAGGAGTCGATGACGTCGTAGGAGTCGATGACGTCGTAGGGGTCGACGGTGACGCTACAGGCAGGCTCTTTCGAATCGTCCGAAGCTGCTGCCACACTGCACGCAACCCGGCGGGGGTGGTAGCGGCGGCGAGATTGGCTCGCGCCTCGGCCAGTTGTGCCGAGGCCGTCGCCACAATGACCTCGTTGCCAGGCGTTGCCGCCGCTCTATCGATCGCAACTTGCACCCGGTCAGCCACAGCAACCATGCGCTGGGTTATCTCCGCCAATCGGTCGGCTTTGACCTTTTCGATCTCGTGCCGTACCTCCTTTACCGCTTCAGCAGCATCTGCGGCGTCGGGGCGGCTGGCGACGTTGTCCTTGGCGTGGGTGAGTCCGGCCACGATCTTGGCCTTGACGTCATCAGTGACATTCAGACCCGCGACCTTGTCGATGGCCGCCTGCAGCGCTGCGACCGCCCGCCCGCGAGCGCCCTTGCCGACGCTGTGGCTTCCATCGGCCTGCGCTTGGTCGACATCCTTGACGGAGGTCGAGGTCTCGGCGGACTCGCTCTCCTCCGAATGGCCAGCCGGTTCTGCTTCCTCGACTGCGCTGCTCACGTCGTGCTTGAGGGCCGTGAGCACGGCCTTGGTCGGCACGGTACCGGCCAGGACGGCCGTCTTCATTTCCTGAGCCCGAGCGACCAACAAGCCTTTCAACGGTTCGCCGATGGCCGACGTGGCGAGCCGGGCGATGAGCTTGTCGATCTGCCCCGCCATCTCCTGCGCCACTCGGGCCTTGTCGACTGCCTCGGTGGTTGACGTATGTGGCAACGTGGTCGGCGCACCCGATGCTGGCGGGTGGGCTGAAGTCGACGGATGAGGCACGCTCGACGACGAGGTTTCTTTCAACTCCGCAGCGTGAGTTGGCTCGGATGTCTCAGTGCTCTTGGCCACTGATGACGACGACGGGGAACCTTTCGAATCTTTGGCCTGGGCCGGAATCGCCAATCCGGCGACGCCAACCGTGGCAAGTGCCGTAATCGCAAGGGCTCGGCGGGAACGATGCATGGACTTCTCCTGGTGTGAGGTGGGGAACTGTTTCATTTGGCGGACTCTGAGGTGTTGGCGGCACTATCGAGACCGGCGGTTTCTTTCTCGAGTACCGACAAGTCCTGATCAAGCGCATCGAGTGCCGCGTCACCCGAAGAATCCGCGGCCGCCGCGTTGGCCGCGTTGGCCGCGGCGACGGTGACTTGGGGCGCTCGCACTTTCGTTGAAGAAGTCGCAGCGGGCACCCCGGTTGTCGTGGCTGGCGCGCTGGCCGGCGATGTCGCAACCGCCGGGGCGTTCACCGCCGGCGTCGATGACGTCGAACCAACCACGGTGTGCCGACTGCAGGCGGGCACGATGACGGCGGCCGAGAGCATCACCCCGACAAACAACGTGCGCCGGCGGGGGGCTTGGGCGGAATGATCGGAATGATCGGAATGAGGCACGACTTCTCAATCGGCTGAAAGGGCCGACAACTCAACGCTCCATATCAATCGTTGCGCAAAGCGTGAGTAGAGACACACACGCGCGGTGCGCCGTTGTGCCCAAAACGCGACACGAGCCGACACCCAATGGCGTCGGCTCGTGTCACGGGATGACCGTCAGCTCGCAGACAGACCCGGCCGGTCAGTCAAGCAGCCGAGATAGGTGGGCTTACTGAGCAATGGGGGGCGATGCCGTGGTGGTGGGCGTCGTTGCTGCGGCTGTCAGGCTCCGACGAATCTCGCGCAACGAGCGCCACACCGAGCGGAGATCGCCCGATGACGTGGCTGTCGTCAATCGCTCCCGCGCGTCGGCCAGCGCCGCCGAAGCGCTTGCGGCCAGATCATCATTCGAACCGGTCGCCACAAGCTGATCAACGGCGGTTTGCACGCGGTCGACCAGGGTCAGCATCCTGGTCATGAGGGCTGCGAATCTGGCTGCCTTGATGCGCTCAAGCTCTTGACGGACTTCCACCGGCGCGTCAGCCAGGGAGCCGCCATTGGCGAGACTCTGAATGGCCTGCGTCAAGGCGTCGACGATCATGGCTTTGACCTCGTCCGACACGTTCAGGGTCGCCACGGTATCGATGGCTAGCTGCAGGGTGGCCTGGGCCCGCTGGTTGGAGGAGAACGTCGTCGCATCGCTCACCAGCACTGCCGGGGCACGGCTCACCATGGCGCTGGCGTGAGCCGGCATACTGAGGCCGCCGAGCCCGACGGCAACAACCGCCGAGATCGAGAGGGCGCGTCGGAACGGGTTCATGAGCTTCTCCTTGGATGGGTTGGAATGGGACCGGTTCATTTCGGGGCATCCTGTGACGCGACTGCAGCGTTGTCGATCTCGGCGGATTCCTTCTCGAAGGCCGAGAGGTCCGAATCCATAGCGTCCAATACCGGATCGCCCGATGGTGCCAGCGTCACCAATGTCGTCGCGGGGGCCGACGTCGCGACAGAATTCGAAGCATCAGACGCCCCTTGGCTGCAGGAGGCCAGCAGTCCGCAGGCTAAGACGAGCGATCCAGCCAGTCGTCGCCGACCCTGAGATGAAGCAAAGAGTGAGGAAATGTTCACGCCGTTTTATTCGGCTCGGAACCACGCCAACTCAACCCCCTAGACGAATCGTTAAAGGAAGCCTGAGGTCACCGAACCGACTCTTGCCGAATTTTCCCCAGTTGGTTGCCGATCAATCCGTCGTGTTTTCTCGGGCGAGCAGGTTGGCCGCGGTGAAGATCGCGTCGAGCATGGGCTCGGTCAGACGCCCCGTGAAGGTGTTCTGCTGGCTGGGATGAAATGAGCAGAGCAGCGTCTTGTCGCCCGCAGCAGCCCTGACCCCGTGACCAAATCGTGGGGGACGCGCCACGCCGAACTGCTTACAGGCCGCCTGGTAGGCAAACGCACCGAGGCAGACCACCACCCGCGCAGCGCCAAGCAGGGCCAGTTCGCGGTCGAGAAAGGGCCGACATCTGTCTCGTTCCGATGGCAGGGGTTTGTTCCCCGGGGGTGCGCACCGAACGGCGGCGGTGACGAATGCGTCATGCAGAACCAGCCCGTCATCACGATTGATCGACTCGGCCTGGTTGGCCAGCCCGGAGCGGTGCATGGCACGGAACAGCCAATCCCCGGACCGATCCCCCGTAAATACCCGGCCGGTTCGGTTGGCGCCGTGAGCGGCGGGCGCCAATCCCAAGACCACGATCCGTGCGCCCGGATCACCGAACCCGGCGATCGGACGGCCCCAGTACTCATCGTTGCGATAGGCGGCCCGCTTCACGATTGCCACCTCTTCTCGCCATGCCACCAAACGCGGACAGGCCCGGCACTCGTGGATTTCATCTCTCAGTCCACCAAGCGCGTCCACGCCACGGGACAGTAGGTTGATCAACCGACCATGACCGCATCCAAAGCATTAAAGAAGGCGCCGACCTCCACCCTGGTATTGATGGTGCGCCACGGCCAGACGCCAACGACGGGCACCAGCCTGCCCGGGCGCGCCCCCGGCCTGCATCTTGCCGATTCCGGACGGGCTCAGGCCGAAGCCGTCGCGAGCCGTATCGCTGAACTAGATCGGGTCGACGCCATCTACGCCAGCCCGCTCGAACGTGCCCGCGAAACGGCGGCGCCCGTCGGCAAGGCCTGCGACCTGAAGGTGACCATCGACAAGGGGCTGCTCGAATGCGACTTTGGCGACTGGACCGGTGGGCTACTCAAAGACCTGATGAAGTTGCCCGAATGGCAGACCGTGCAGAAGTTCCCGAGCGGCTTCCGATTTCCCAACGGCGAGAGTTTCACCGAGATGCAGACCCGAATGACGGGCGCGATCGATCGCCTCCGTGCCGCGCACCTTGGTGGGGTGGTCGTTGTCGTGAGTCACGCCGACCCGATCAAGGCGGCGGTGGCGCACGCCATGGGAACCCATCTCGACCTGTTCCAACGCATCGTCATTTCGACGTGTTCGGTTTCGGCGGTCGGCTACGGACTGACCGGTCCTGTCGTGCTGACGGTAAATTCCACCGGTGGGTCACTGAAGGAGTTGCGACCATCATGAGTGAACGATTCGAGTTTGAAGAAGTGCAGGCCTTCGCGTCGGGCACCCTCGGCCAGCCCGGCCAGCGAACCTTTTTCCTGCAGACACGCGGCAACGGTCTCGTTGTCACCCTAAAATGCGAGAAGCAGCAAGTTGAGGGCCTGGCCCACTATCTCGATCGCTTGTTGGAAGATCTACCCGACCCCGTCGATGTCGTGCATCCCAGCCAACTCGAACTGGCCGATCCAATTCTGCCGAGCTGGATTTTGGGTTCGATCGGAGTCGCCTACGACGGTGATAGAGACCGTGTCGTGCTCTTCTTCGAAGAGGTCGTGCGAGAAGACGACGACGGCAAGGTGACGCCCTCAGACGACGACAAAGGCACGCTGCGCGTGCGATTGACCCGCGGGCAGGCCCGATCGTTCTGCGACCTCTCCTCATCGGTGGTGTCGGCGGGACGACCGCCATGTCGTTTCTGTGGGCAGCCGCTTGACCCGCGGGGGCATCCCTGCCCACGTATGAACTGATGGATCCACTCGAGATCCTGGCTGAGGCGGTAGTCGACATCGAAGGCCGGATGCCGTGGAGTTCCAACGCCACCTTTCTCTGCAACCTGTCGATCGATCAAGAGCGGGTGGCCCAGGCCATCTACAAGCCTCACCGCGGTGAACGTCCGCTCTGGGACTTCCCGTCGGGACTTTACCAGCGCGAAGTGGCGGCTTACCGGCTGTCGGCCACGTTGGGTTGGGGCGGGGTTCCGCCCACAATCGTTCGCGACGGCCAGTTCGGGGTCGGCTCATTTCAATTTTTCATCCCGTCGCACTTCGAAGAGCACTACTTCACCCTTCGGGAAAAGCGACCGGATCTCAACCCGCAACTGCGAGCAATCTGCGCCTTCGACGTCTTGAGCAACAACACCGACCGCAAGGCCGGCCATTGCCTGCTGGGGGTCGATGACAACGTCTGGGCCATTGATCATGGGCTCTGTTTCGCGGCCGATTTCAAGCTTCGCACCGTCATCTGGGATTACGCCTTAGAGCCACTGCCGGAGGAACTGATCACCGGCATCGAACAACTCCTCCACGACGTACCCGCTGACATCGCCGAACTGCTGCACGAACGCGAGATCGAAGCCCTGCAGGAACGGGCCGAAAGACTGTTGCTGGCGGGCGTTTTCCCGAGCGATCCGACCGGCCGCCGTTATCCGTGGCCCCTGGTGTAGCCGCAATACCGTTAAGTTAGTGGTTCGCCGTGCAACTGAGGTGGCCGGGCGGGCAGGCAGGCAGGCGAGCCTGCAGGCGCCGGTTGGTTGGTGCACGCAACCTTGGGCGGTAATGCACACAACCTTGGGGCGGACCGGCCGGAAACCGCACGAAATCAGTGGGAGAGCGAGGGGTTGTGTGCTTTTGGCGGGCCGGTTGTGTGCGAACGCCGGTCGGCTCGTCCCACCACATCACCCATCTCACGCGCCTAACTGAACGGCATTGACGCTAGCCCGAGCTTGCTGTCGGTGGCCCCCAACGCTGACCGGCACTGCGGCGGCGACCGACCCGCAGGCCCTCGGCGGTCAATTCTATGGCACGAAGTTCTTGGTCCGCGGTCCGGCAGTCCTTGAGACACCGAGAAAACGCGCCCGCAACGCTGCTGATGCCCAACGTTTGTGGTTACTGTCCGAAGAGTTGACCAGCCGGTTGGTCCTGGCCGACTAGACCTGCCGACCAACCGGTTGGCGGCCCGACGCTCTCCCTACGACCTACCGACGGGTAACATCGGGTCATGACTCTGGCTTCCGTGATCGCCACCGACGACGCGCACGTCGACCAACTCGTCGAGGCTGCATCAGGCGTGAGACGTGGCCGTCAGTCCTCGGCCAGTTCGGCGGCGTAGGTATCGGCAAACTGTTGGAGCAGTGCCGAGCGCGGCATGTCGATCGCCAGTTGGGAACTGATGACGTCTATGGCATCCACTTCGTCGAGTTGGGACCAGCTTTCGGGGTTCCAGACTGACCCTCGTCGGAACGACTTCGCGCAGTGCACGAAGATCTCGGTCACCTCTACGCCAATGGCCGCTTTCGGGATCTGTAACTCAGCCGAGAATCCGCCCAGGACGTCCGGGTCGGTCGTTATCCAGGCTCGCCCGTTGACCCGAAGGGTTTCGTCTTTGCCTGGATGAACGAACAGCAGGCCAACGTGCGGGTTGGTGACGATGTTTACCATCGAATCGAGAAGGTTGTTGCCGTTGAGATCCGGGAGAGCGATGCGATTTGGATCAAGAACTTGCACGAAGCCAGCCGGGCCACCACGCGGCGACACTTCAATGGCACCGGACGGCGACGACGTGCCGACCAACACAAAAGGACTGGCCGCGATAAATCGGCCGGCAACAGCATCGATTGACAGTTGCTTCTTCGCTCGCACCAGATCGGTCGGTTCTCGGTACATCGCGCGCAGCTGCTCGATAGTCTGAACGGTGTCGCGAAAAGAGGTCATGAGTTAGTACTGTGCCTCACCAAACGCGCTATGTCGAGAGGGCTTCGAGGACGTCGCTGGCGTGGATGCACCGACGCCAAGGCTTGCCGACCGTGCCCGCCCCCAGCGGCTTCGGACGGACTGCCGCCCATAATACTTGTTATGTAAAGTAACCAGTTCACCTTGATCGGCTTAGTCCCACCAATGCAGCGTTTTTGGTGTCGAATGTCACCGACAAACGCTGCGGACCTTGATCGAACGGTCCGCTAACCTCTTCGGGCCAGCCTTCGGGCTAGGTGCACGTAGGCAACCGATTCGTTGCTTCCGTGAAAATCCCACGGGAGCAACTCAGATGTCGAACGCTTTTGCTGATCTTGGCGTGCCCGCGCATATGGTGCAAGCTCTGGCCGAGGCCGGAATCACCATGCCGACCCCCATTCAGTCGGCCGCACTTCCCGATTCCTTAGCAGGACGGGACATCTCCGGCCGTGCACCCACAGGCTCTGGCAAGACGCTGGCCTTTGCCATCCCGCTCGTACACCGCATCACCAAGGCTGAACCCCATAAGCCGACCGCGCTTATCCTGGTGCCCACCCGTGAACTTGCTGCACAGGTACAGAATGCTCTTGTGCCGATTGCCAAGGCGCAGGGGCGTTGGGTCCTCGCAGTGTACGGCGGAGCCGGATTTGCCATGCAAACCTCGGCAATGCGCCGTGGCATTGACATTCTCGTGGCTTGTCCGGGTCGCCTCGCCGACCTAATTCGCCAAGGTGCCGTCAGGCTCGACAAGGTCGAGGTGGCCGTCATCGACGAAGCCGACCGTATGGCCGACATGGGTTTCATGCCTCAGGTTCGTGAGTTGCTCGACCAGACCCCTGATACCCGCCAGACTATTTTGTACTCTGCCACCCTCGACGGCGACGTCGACCACCTGGTACGCCGTTATCAAAAGAATCCCATCCGGCACGACGTCGCCGGTGAAATTGAGCAGGGCGTCATGGTGCATCATTTCAACCGCGTGCAGCCCCACGAGCGGGTCAATGTCGCTGCGAAGCTCGTCCAGATCCACGGCCCGACCGTCGTCTTCACCCGCACCCGCCACGGCGCCGACCGACTCTCCGATCAACTCGAGGTAGCTGGCGTGCGCGCCGCGGCCATCCATGGCGCGCGCACTCAAGGGCAGCGTGAAGCCGCCCTGGCCGCTTTCAAGAACGGTCGAGTGCACGTGCTGGTCGCCACGGATGTCGCCGCCCGCGGCATCCACGTTGATGGTGTTGGGTTGGTCATCCATTGGGATCTTCCTGAGGATCCGAAGGATTACGTGCATCGCTCGGGCCGCACTGCTCGCGCTGGCGCTACCGGTGTCGTCGTTTCCCTCGTCACGCCCCAGACCTCGCGGGCCGCCATGAGCCTGGCTCGCAAGGTCGGCATCGTTGCCAGCATCACCGAGCCCGATCTCACGGGGCCTGACTTCGTGTTCGCGGCGGCGGTCGGCTCGGACAGGTCGCGATTCGACGCCGATGCTCGCGCCGCTGCCCGCCCGTATGGGAACGGGAAGCCTCCGTTCGAGCGGGGTAGCCGTTCGGCCGCTCCCCGCGACCGAGCCGCATCGGGAACGCCGCGATTCGATGGCAACTTGCGGCCGGAGTCCCCCGGTCGTGATCGGCCAGCCTTCGCCTCCCGAAACTCCCGCCCCTCCTCCCCCGCTGGGGCCGGCCGAGCCGAAGGCGCTCGCAGCGGATACGGCGGGCGGCCTGAGTCGGCGAGCAGTCGTCCCGCATACCCTGGCGGACCCGAGCGCTCTGGCCGCCCAGCGGCTCCCGGCTCGCGCTCGTCCAAGCCCAGCGGGCCCGAACGCGGCAAGGTGAAGCGCAACCGCGGCTTCTAGGCGGGCCTGTTTGGCCTGAAGCCATTGCGAATGCATCGGCAGTGCAGGCAGCCGTGGCTCATGGGCGGTTCCGTTCAAGCCGAGCACCGCTTCACCCCGATCCGCAGGCATAGAGTTTGGCTATGAGTCATCCCTGGGCCGTGGCGGTAACACCAAGCGGTCAGTCCTGCGGTGCGCAGGTGACGGGCGTCGACCTCTCAAAGCCGTTGCCAACCGATGCCGTTGCCCAGATTCGGGCGGCATGGTTGCGCCATCAGGTGCTGTCGTTCCCCGATCAGCGCCTAAGCGACGACGATCTCGAGCGTTTCACGCTCGCATTTGGTTTGTTCGGCGATGACCCCTTTATTGCGCCGATTCCAGGCCGAGATCACATCATCGCGGTCAAGCGCGATGCCAACGAGACCGCTCCCCTCTTCGCCGAGAATTGGCACACTGACTGGAGCTTTCAGGCCCGACCGCCCTCGGGCACATGCCTGTACGGCATCACGATCCCGCCACTCGGCGGCGACACGTTGTACGCCAATCAACACGCAGCGTTGGCAACCATGCCCACGGATTTGCGAGCGCGGTTGGAGGAAAAGATGGCCATCCATAGCGCCAGAGGTGGCTATGCCCCCAACGGCGCCTACGGCGACGCCGATACCGGGCGCAGCATGGACATTCGCCCATCACCTCGGGCCAACGACACCCAAACCCACCCGTTGGTAGCTCGGCACCCCGAGACGTCAGAACTGGGCATCTTCGGCTGTATCGGCTACATCGTCGGCATCGAAGGAATGGATGACGACGAGGCCAGATCGTTGCTCTTCGACCTCTTCCACTGGCAGACGAGAGAAGAATTCCACTACCGCCATCAGTGGCAACCGGACATGTTGGTGATGTGGGACAACCGGTCCGTCCTGCATAAGGCAACCGGCGGATACGACGGCTTCGACCGCCTGCTCCACCGCACCACGATCGGTGCATCGTAGTCTTGGGTGATGGTGCTACCCGATGCCGGACGTCCTGCCAACGATATCTTTCGCGAGTTGCAATCCTTTCGGACCGGTGATGTGCGTTGGCGCGAAGGTCGAGCCTTCACTCTCACGTACTATGCGGGCGAAGAGGTGGCGGCGGTGCAAGAGCAGGCCTATGCCGCCTATCTGTCGGAGAATGGTCTGAATACGGATGCCTTTCCTAGCTTAAGGATGCTTCAGAACGACGTCGTCGACACGGTCAGCAGTTGGCTGCACGGCGCCCCCACCGCCGCAGGCTTCATGACCAGCGGCGGCACCGAAAGCATCCTTCTTGCTGTTCGCGCCGCCCGTGAGCGAGGTCGAGTTGAACGAAGTATCTCCTCCCCTGACATGGTGCTGCCGACCACCGCACACGCAGCATTCGAAAAGGCGGCCGACTACTTCGGCGTTCGAAGCATTCGTGTCGCTGTCGGCGCCGACTGGCGGGCTGAGCCCGATGCCATGCGCGAGGCCCTAACGGATAACACCGTGCTGGTGGTCGCTTCAGCTCCGCAGTATCCACAAGGCGTCGTCGACCCAGTCGCCACCATTGCGTCGGTGGCCGAAGAACGAGGCATACCGTGCCACGTCGATGCTTGCATGGGCGGTGTCACACTCCCCTTCCTCGAACGACTGGGTGAAGCAATCTCACCGTGGGATTTCAGAGTGTCTGGCGTGACATCGATCTCGGTCGATCTCCACAAGTTCGGCTACACCGCCAAGGGCGCATCGGTATTGCTCCATCGGTCCAAGGCGATGCGTAGCTATCAGACTTTTGTGACCGACAATTGGCTCGGTGGGCTGTACGGGTCTTCCGGCATTCTGGGCACGAAGTCTGGCGGAGCCATGGCGGCGGCGTGGGCCGTAATGCACCATCTTGGTCAGGACGGGTATCTCAATCTCACCCGTCGGGCTCGCGTCGCGACGTTGGCTCTGGCCACGGGAATCGATGCAATACCTGAATTGACGCTGCGAGCCCGACCAGACACAACGTTGGTGGCCTTTGGCGCCGCTGACGGATCCGACATCGATATCTTTGGCGTCGCCGACTATCTGTGGCGTCGACACGGTTGGTACGTTGACCGCCAGGGCCCACCCGACTCGCTGCACTGCACGGTCAATGCCGTGCACGACGATCGAATCGACGCGTTTCTCGAAGATCTACGCGAGGCCATAGGGGTGTCCGCTGGAGTGGTCGGACGTCAGGGCGCATACGGCACCGTGGAATAGGGAACGAGTCAAGCCACCTCAGCCGCGGTCGGCGGAACCAAAGCGTGCCGCATGGGTTGCCGCCGGCCAAGGTTCATCTCCGTGCCAGCGAGGTGCACAAGCCGGTAGCCTTTCTATTGGCCGACGGCACGCAGTAGTTCGGCGCCGACATCGGGCGGGGACGGCTTGGTGAAGTGCACCAGAGCAGCATCGACTTCGAGCTTTACGCTGGCCAACGGCAGTATGTTGAGTACCCCTTGGCCCTTGCGAACGACGTCGATCAGTTGATCACCTTCGCAGAGCACGACCTGCTTGCCACATATAACCAAGTGCGCGGAAGCGATGTCACGCTCGGGCTGCGCCCGAAGATAACCAAAGGCATCGCGTACCGATTCGAGCTTGATACCTGAATCGAGCAGGTTTTTGATCATGCGCAGCTCGAGCAAATCACGGTAGGAATACAAACGCCTGCTGCCACTGCCGCTGGCATCTGCCAAGGCTGGTCGAACGAGGTCGGTTCGCGCCCAGTAGTCGAGTTGCCGATAGGTGATACCGACCACCTGCGCCGTTTTGGTTCCGCTGAAGCCTTGTTCCACGAATGCCTCCTTACTACACCTGCGTAGTTACGCTGGTGTGAGCAGCGTACGGACACGCGACGCCTGCGTCAAGCACCCGCCGCGCGGGCGTTCGTCAAGATTGCCGCAATGCCACCGGAGGGGATTGACTGCCTACGAGGCGAAGTCGTCGGGGCTGACATTGTCGATAAACGCTTGGAACTCTTCGAAGAGTTCTTCAGGCTGCTCCGCAGTTGGTTCGGGAATCTGGCCTGCAGCATCGAGTACCGACTCGGCCACATGAATTGGGCAACCGACGCGCGCCGCTAAGGCGATCGAATCTGACGGTCGGGCCGAGATCACGTGCGGCGCGCCACCCACTTCGAGATGCAACTCGGCGAAAAACGTGTGATCTTGCAGATCATTTACGTAGACCATCCGCAGAGTGCCGCCCAGTTCCTCTATGACCGATTGCAGCAGATCATGGGTCAAAGGCCGGGGGGTCGTGACACGCTCGATAGCCAAACTGATCGCTTCGGCCTCGGCCGGACCGATAAAAATGGGCAGAATTCGATGGTCGCCACCCTGCTCTTGCAACAACAGGACGTGCACGTGCGCCGTTGGTTCAAGGCGAACACCGAGAAGATCAACGACTTTCACAGTCATGAGGTTACCGCGCCCGCCGAGACGTTGTACGGGCGTAGCGCGCGGCGGAGCAAGGCCGCACGCATCTGCTCGCCGAGATCCGCCATGGCATCGAGTCGGCGCTGCGCTTGAGCCCGAGCTTCAGGGTTGCGTTGCTTGACCAAGGGGGCTGCGACCTGCTCGAACAAACCCGCTTCTCGATCAACCGAGGTGCGATACATCCGAAGGTGACGCGGTTCGAGGCCTTGGGCGAGGAATGACGCCACCAAGCGGGTCACAAGCAATGCATCCTCATCGTACAGTCGCTCACGTCCCATAGCGGTGCTGGCGATAAGCCCGAACGACTCTATCTCGCGAAGCTGCGAGGCGTTGAGACCTGCTGCGTCGGCCAACTCGTCGAAGGTCATGCTGACGCCGGTCTCGAGGCCAACCGGCTCCCGAATGCTGCTCGCACCTGGCACTGGAGCCGCTGGCGCGGCCTTGGGCCGCATCCAGAGAGGCACGCGTTCGGGCGCTGGGTCCTCTAGGTCGCCGGAGGCGGCTTGGAGAGTTTCCGGCACGAGCGGGTCAGGGGCCACGGGGCTGCGTTCGGTAGCGAGGTTGGCCTCGGGCGTACCAGCGATGACGGGCACAGGCTCGGTGATGTCGACGCGCGCAGCAACACCAATGCCGTCATGTTGAATAAGGCGGTCTTTGATGACCTTCAGCGGTAGGTAGGCGTCCTTCTGCGACCGCAGGATAAACCGCAAACGGTCGACATCTCTGGCGTAGAACTTGCGATACCCCGATGGGGTCCGCTCAGGATCGATCAATCCCTGGCTTTCCAGAAATCGAATTTTCG